>JABSRS010000150.1:4288-7747 GCA_013214885.1 Gammaproteobacteria bacterium | reverse complement strand
ATTAGCGACATGATGAAAAAGAGAGTGATGATTTTGGTGGCACTAAAGCTCGATGAATCTTTAAGCTCACGAAAGGCATTAAACCCTTCTGGGAGATTTTGTAAGGTCATCAATCCCGCTAATAAAAAACCACTGGAGCCCCCCATCGCAAAAGCGGCACCCAATGCTAATGCTTCAGGAATAAAATCACTTAACATCGCGGCAAGTTGACTTGCTGGGGTATTAAGCCGATAAAGCAAAATATCAATCGCCATAAACGCGAACCCGCCACCACAAAAATAAACCGCAGCCCAGAACATCGACAGCCCTTCAATACCTTGTGGCACCAACACCAGCGCGACCGCCGACAGTAACGCCCCACCACCAAAGGCAATAACCCCATGTTTGAATTCTTGATCGAGCCAATTAGGATGAATACGTCCGATGTTAGCCAGTAATGCCCCTGCTGGCATCGCTAAGCCAGAGATTAGGGTCAAGGCAATAACCGTGAGTAGCTGTTCTTGGGGAGTCATATTAATCGCCGCGATGAAGGTCTTAAATATAGATAGTAACTGAATAACAGTAGGTTAGCTAATGTAGGGTAATTTTTGTTCTGCTTAATTTTTTAACGAAATTTTATTGGCAAGTGATTGAGAAAACAACGATAATCGTTCTGTTTTCGTTACTTAACTCGAGTATTCCATGATTAAACAATTTATTACTATAGTGTCGTTAGCAACGACTTTGTTGATTAGTCCCTGTGTAGCAGCACAACTGTTAGATATTGATAAAATTAATGTTATTAATGCGATAAAAGCACAGCCCATCGCTTTGTTGGGGGATAAGTCAACGGTCAGTACAGCGTTTACCACAGAGTTGCAGCTCAATTTGGCCGTGCAATTAAGTCAAGTAGATAATATCAGCGTGTTTGGTCAGTCATTAACTTGGCAACCGATGCGTGACAACCAACAAGATGGTTTATCGGTATTTAAATTACCGTTGCAAGTCAATCGCTTTACTCAAGGTCGCTTGTCTTTTTTAGGGATTGATAATCCCACGGTATTTATTAATCAGCTGGCACAAAAACTGGATAAAAATACCTTAGCATTAGCCCTAAAAAATGGTGATCATCAATTGATGGTGATGGGGCAAGTGACTGACCCAACTAAAGTACAGTTTGACTGGGTTGGCGATAGCGACGTCGATCAGTTAAGTTTTTATAATCCACTTCAGCGTCGAGTGTATCCTGAACAATTATATGACAGTGAAATCATTAGCCAGTTGTCACTAGCTCCTGATGGTAAGCAGATTCTATGGACCAAGAAATATTATGATCCCGCGTTAGGCGATAAAGCTGACAGTGCCATTAGCGTGATGGAGCTACGAGATTACAAATCGCAACAATTATTGCAACGATGGCAAGGGACCCGTCCTCATTCAATGGCATGGAGTCCTGATAATAAACAGTTGGCTTTTGTCGAAGCGGGCAAAATTTCGTTACTGGACCGTCAAACTAGAATCGTAACAGCATTAACAGCTAGTCTCGAAGATGTCTCTGGATTGAGTTGGCTTGACCATAATAGATTGATTTTTAGCTGGAACAAAGGTGCTGATAAATCTAATCAGATAACTAAACATTATCGAGCATTGGAAGATCGTTGGTCTGGATGGCGCGATAACAGCCAGCTTTATATGGTTGATGTTAATTCGGGGGTCTTGGCCCAACTTACTGACGCTAAACAGTCGGTGTGGTTACTCGATACCCGTGATAATACATTGTTAATGTCACGAGAGTTGGTCGATTACCAACAACCGGCCCATGGTTTAACTGAACTTAGTGAGCTCAATCTAACGACCAACAAAATAAAGGTCCTAGGCCAATATCGTACTCTTGCCAATGCAAAATATACCAGCGATGGCTTATATATTCTAGCGGGACCAGCGTTTAATAATGGTCTCGGTCTGGCGTTAACCGACGGCTTAATTGCCAATAATTATGATACTCAGCTCTATTTTCGCGATCACCAGAGTCAGCTAAGTGCCTTATCTAAAGAGTTCGATCCGAGCATTGGTCAGATCAAAGTATTGCCAAATGATGATTTAATGATGCTGGTGACAGAGCAAGATGCTAAGCAACTTTATCATTTTGATCGCAGTGAGCAAACATTTCATCAATTAGCGAGCTCACTTGAGGTGATTGAGTCATTTAGTGTTAGTGCTACCAAGCAGCCAACCATTCTTTATAAAGGAACCTCTGCGACTAGGCCACAACAGGTTGCTAGTATTAAGCTTAAATCGCGCCAACCTCGGGTGTTATTCGATAGTGAGTCACAGTCATACTCTAAGAGTCAATTAGGACAATTTAAACAGTGGGATTTTACCAACAGCCGCGGTGAACAAATTGCTGGACGTTATTATTTGCCACCCCAGTTTGATGCGACTCAGAAGTACCCAACTTTGGTTTATTATTATGGTGGCACTTCACCCGTTAGCCGGGCCTTTACTGGGCGTTATCCCTTTAATTTATGGGCGGCGCAGGGCTATGTGGTTTACGTCATTCAACCAACGGGTGCGACTGGGTTCGGTCAAGATTTTTCGGCTAAGCATGTCAATGCTTGGGGAAAATATACCGCTCAGGATATTATCGAAAGTACCAAGGCTTTCACTCTTGCTCATGATTTCGTTAACCCGCAAAAGATTGGCAACCTTGGTGCCTCCTATGGTGGTTTTATGACGATGTATCTGGCGACGAAGACTGATATGTTTGCTGCATCATTATCCCACGCAGGCATCAGTAATCTGTCAAATTATTGGGGTTACGGCTGGTGGGGTTATGCTTACTCTGGCGTTGCCAGTGCTGGCAGTTTTCCGTGGAATAATCAGGATCTTTATGTCGAACAAAGTCCGCTTTATCACGCCGATAAAATTAATACTCCATTGTTATTAATTCACGGTGATAGCGATACCAATGTACCGGTAAGTGAAAGTCATAGCATGTACACCGCACTTAAATTACTTGGTAAAGAAGTGGATTTAATTGAGTTCAAAGGACAGAACCATACCTTTAACCAGCGAACTGTTCGGCTTATATGGTGGGATACTACCTTGGCATTTTTTGATAAACACTTGAAAGATCAGCCACAATGGTGGAATAAACTTTACCCTGAGCAATAATTAACTTGTTAGACCACTCTGTCATTAGGTAGAATGTTGCGACTTAATGAGGGAGTGTTTAATGAAAATGTTAATCGGTTGGCTGTCGTTTGTATGTTATCTTTTCAATACGATTTTTTGGGTGATACCAATAGTTATTCTAGCGTTATTCAAGTTAATCCCATTGAGATTTTCTCAGAAAATATTTAGTTATTTAATCGATGGCTGCGCCCAGTGTTGGGTTAGCGTCAATACTCGGTGTCAAAACCTGCTAACGCCATTATCGATTGAGCTGGTTGAATCACCTTCCTTGTCAACCAAGCAGTG
>JABSRS010000150.1:0-4278 GCA_013214885.1 Gammaproteobacteria bacterium | reverse complement strand
GATTTCTAATCATCAATCATGGGTTGATATTCTGGTGCTGCAGCGGGTATTGAATAAAAAAATCCCTTTCCTCAAGTTTTTCCTCAAGCAAGAACTGATCTTTGTCCCGATTATTGGTCTGGCTTGGTGGGCGTTAGACTTTCCTTTTATGAAGCGCTACAGCAAACAATTTTTAGTTAACAACCCGCATTTACAAGGCAAGGATGTCGAAACCACTCGTAAGGCGTGTCGTAAGTTTCAGCATAAGCCAGTGAGTGTGATGAATTTTGTCGAAGGTACTAGGTTTAACCAATTTAAGAGAGATCAACAATCTGCGCCGCATCAAAACTTGCTGTTGCCTAGAGCGGGGGGCTTATCATTTGCGATAAATGCGATGGAACAATCGATAGATACGATCCTCGATGTCACGATATTTTATCCCGATGGGATCCCGACATTTTGGCAATTAATACGGGGTGATGTCAGAGACGTTAAGGTGAGTATTGTGACTGAGAAAATAACCACCGATTTGATTGGTAATTACCAAGATGATCCTGCTTTTAAAGCTAGCTTCCAACGGTGGTTAAATCAGGTGTGGCAGCGTAAACAGGATAAAATAGAGGCATTAAAAAAGCGTATCAGTGATTAACTGATACGCTTTAGCTTGATGTAACTTTCTAGAACTACTTGTTAAAAGTTAACAGTCACTTCGTTTGAACAGATATCACCCGCGGTACACACTTTATAGATATAAGTGTCTTCAGTTGACTTACGTTCGCGGTCAGTAAAACGACCAGTATCAGCAGTGGTTTTTATTTTCACGCCATTGCGATAAATATCAACTTGTTCACCCGTGCTATTCCATTGTAAGTAAACTCTTAGCGTCCCAGTACGAGAACGGTAAGAGCGACGAACGTCAAGTTCAATAGCAACATCAGAAACAGTAACCGAATGGGTGACATCGCTGCTGTTATCTTCAGCATCAGTAACTGTAAGCATTGCAGCATAGGTACCTGCAGACGCATAAACATGTACTGGATTTTGCTCGGTCGATGTCATGCCATCACCAAAGTTCCAACTCCATGACATGATGTCATCATTAGCATCGGTGCTACTATCGGTAAACGCTACACTTAATGCATTGGTATTATCGAAGGTAAACGCGGCCGCTGGTGGTGCTGGTAATACTTCACCTGTTGCCGTTAAGGTTATTGACCATGAGTTTAACGTCCCAGTGTCGGCCCCTGCATTATCAGAAACATTTAGGGTCCAGTCACCAGTAGCCACTTCGCCATTAAAGGCATCGGTAGAATAAGTTTGATCAATATCATCTACGCTGCCGCCGCTGCGATTGCGTAGCGTATGTACGGTACCGCTTGGCGATGTTAGTGTTGCAATAATATCTCCAGACCAGGTATGAGTAATATTGATATGCGCTGACGTACCAAATACGGTCAAAGGATCTTGAACATGGATAATACTATTGACACCACCTGAGTCATTATCAGGAATATCGACCGCTGTGGTATTGTCGTAAGTATGATCTTCCAACCCTTGTGGAATTAACTTAAGACTGACGGTTTTTGTTTTAATGACATCTGGCGTTGCTGCGTCATCATCGGTATCACCTGATGCGGTTACCGTAAACTCGTAATCACCCCAATTGGTATCATCAGTTGTTGGTACCGTTAAGGTAAATGAACCGCCAGCATTGACAGAGCTAGCACTGAGACTGGCACCTGCTAAGTCACCTGTCATCGACAGAGACACGATCCCAGCCCAATCGGCAATTGAACCGACGCTAAAGTTATAAACTGCGGTTTCACCAACTATTTTTTGTTGGTTTTGCGGCGAAGAACTTAGCTTAAATCCTGGCTGTGGATCTGTATCTATCAATAGCTGGTGAAGGTTTAAACGCCTGCCTTCAACCATTTTCCCTGCGAGATCTGCCAATTCGTCACCGCTGGTCATTAACAATTCTTTTAATTGCAATGCCGACAGTGAAGGGTTAATTGAATAAGCCAATGCTGCGGCACCCGTAACTTGTGGGGTAGCCATCGAGGTACCAGAGAATGTTGCGTAACCACCTGGGATCGTTGACAGAATTGCCGTACCAGGAGCTGCCATATCAACCGATGTCGCGCCCCAGTTTGAACCCCAACTTGAGTTTAGTGATAAATTATCAATGCTGTTGGTGCTGGCAATTGATAGCACATTATCTAGCGTATAGTTAGATGGGTAATGTGGGCTAACATCATTGTCTGAAGTGCCATTACCTGCTGCTGCAAGGAATAAAATATTAGCATCGCCCGCTGCTGAGATTGAGTCTTCAAGTGCTTGACTAAAGCCACCGCCACCCCATGAATTGTTTAAAGCAACGATATTGATGCCACTGTTTTTGAGTGCAACCATGTAATCGATACACTCAATGGCATCTGCCGTGGTGCCAGTACCTGCGCTAGAAAGGAACTTACAACCGATAATAGAAACGTCCCAGTTAACCCCTGTGACGCCAATGCCGTTATTGCCCTTGGCGCCGATGGTGCCTGCAACGTGAGAGCCGTGATCTGCATCGTCCATCGGATCACCAGAGCCTGTAATGGCATTAATGCCGTGAACATCATCGATATAACCATTATTGTCATTATCGATGCCATCACCCGCAATTTCATTTGGGTTAACCCAAGAATTTCCTGCTAAATCTTCGTGGTTGTAATCAACACCCGTATCAATAACGCCGATAATAACATCTGAACTACCAGTGGTAATTTCCCACGCATCCTGTGAGCTAATATCAGCACCTGGTGTTGTCGTGTTGTTGTGGGCCCATAACTCGCTATAACGAGGGTCATCGGGTGTGGTGCTGGTGGTATAAATGAAGTTTGGCTCAGCGTATTCAACATTAGGGTTTGCACTGAGTTTTTTAATGGCTTGATCGACGGTCATATTTCTGAGCTTTAAATGAGCCAATTGACCGTGGTGAAGCGTTTTAAATTTATCGTCTTTGCCGTCTCGGTTGCGATCGGTCATCGATGCGCCGATCGAGCGTCTTATTTTTTGTTTCTCGAACTTAGAGGCACCTTGTTTAAATAACACAATCAGCGAGTCACTTTGATACTTTATCGCTTTATTTGACCCTGAATTGGCTGTTGCTGCCGTCGCCAGAGCGGGTAGTAAGGCTAATGTAATTATTGATAATTTGAAATTCATATGAATTTTGTCCATTGAGTAAAAATACAAATATAAAAGGCGACATTAACTAACGTTGATGTGTGCCTTCATCTCTTTACCTTAGGTTTATCTTTGCTGATGCAACTGAAATCGCCGTTCCAAGTTGAGCTAAATTCATTGCATCATTGAAAATAATAACAAGCAGTTATTGGTATAGAACAAAAATGACTAAAAGGATACTTTTAAGGAAAAATTTAACCAAAAATGAGATTTTATTACCAGTTAATGAGAACTGTTGGTATTTAAATGTTAGCTAAGTTGTTAATTAATTTATTTATATTTAATGGTTATAAAGTATTATTTTTTTAGATTTAAAATCAGTAATAACATCAAGGAAGCCCGCCATAGCGTAATTAATCGTTTTTTTTGTTGAAAAAAATAGGAGCTTAGGATGATTGCGATAAAGGCCACCAATGCTTAAATTTTAAAGGCTACTTTCAATTGGATTCGGCTTGAGTTAATCAAAGGGTGTTTTTGAAACTAGTGAGCTATTAGGTTTATTCTTGCTAAAAATAATACCGTCGCGATAATCTTGATGTCGAGGTTGGTATTGTTGAAAGTGATTTCTACAAGCAATAAGGTTGCAAAGTGATGTTGCCGACCAAGCTGTTGTTAAGTGACTAATTATAAAGAGCCAGTCGCTATTCAATATGGGCAATGAAATGCTTTGATTTGTAAATTAAATAGCCAAAAATAATTTTGGTTATTGGTTAATTAATATTGATTTTATGGCGAGTTAAGTGTCGATTGGATTTTACACATTTTGCCAGAAAAACATCGGAGAGTAACAAATGAAAGGCTTTAAAAAAACTATATTGAGTACAGCAGTTATTATGGGATTGGGATTTACCATTCAAGTTCAGGCGGGTGAAGACGCTAAAACGAGTACACAAGATAGTATTACTATTGAACAGGCAGTTAATGCTGTTGGTTCCGTTGCCATTGTCCAGCAAACCTCGACCGTAGGTGGATTAGGCAATATCGCAATAATTAATCAAACTGGTCTATTTAATGGTGCCAGGATCACCCAAGATGGTGATTTAAATGAGGCATTAATTTCGCAAGATG
>JABSRS010000149.1 GCA_013214885.1 Gammaproteobacteria bacterium | reverse complement strand
TCGCTTATTTATGTTGATGGTAAGCCAAAGTTAGTGATTAAAAAGGCTAAGCAGCAATTAAGAATGTCACCGCACGGGCGCTTAGCCAATAAACGCCAGCCCATTCCTACCGTTGCACTATCGGATATTAGCCAATATTTGACCCATCAGCAGGTGGTTTCTAGCAGTCAGCTCAAAGCGTTACCACTGGTCGTCGGTAGTGAGCGCAATACGTTATTTTATAAAGTTGGTGATATCATATACACCAATAAAGAGTTACCCGTAGGCAGTCAGTTTGGTATTTATCACCATGAGCGTAGTTGTAATTCGAAAGTTAACCGAGAGCTGCTAGGTCATGAACTCGAGCTAACGGCAATCGCCAGAGTGACCAAGTCTGCCAAGATTAGCCGCTTAGAGCTATTATCGGTCAATAATCGTGTCAGCGATGGCCAGGTCGTGATGGAGCTGGCGAATAATGATACGTTGCCAGTTTATTTTCTACCGAAGCCAGCATCAGAACAATTGATGGCCACCGTGCTAGCATCGGGTAACCGCTATAGAGATATTGGCAAAAATAATGTCGTTATTATTGATGCAGGGACCGAGCAAGGTATTAACGAAGGTAGTGTGTTTTCAGTTTATCGACCAGGTGTCATTCAGGTGATTGATCAAGATAATCGAGTCCGAAATCCTTTTTCACTAAGACGTTACGATAAAATTAAATCTTATTTCGTCGGTAATAACTCGCTTGAGTTGCCGGATGTTTATCGTGGCAAGTTAATGGTCTTTAGATCTTTTGATAAAGTAAGTTATGCGATAATAACTGAACTAGCACGCCCAATTCGGGTTGATGATGAACTAATTAACCCGTAAATCACTTCTTCCGCCATGTGCTATAATTAAGCAACCTTGTTTGATATTAAGTGCATGGCGCGATAATTTCCACTTGCTCTATCGTTAGCCTATTTATTTCTATACCCGTATCGTTAAGCCTATTAGTTGCTCTTGTTTTAGTTCCGTCATGTTAGCATTTGCTGATTGTTTCTATAAGTTATAGCGGCGATTTACTGGAGACTAAAATGGATCGATTGAGTCAGATTTTAAGCTTAGATTTAATCCCTAATATTGGTTATTATAAATTAAACCAAAGGCTTAATGGGCGTTCGCCGTTTGAGTTGTTTGAGTGTAGCATTAATGAATTGTTTGAAATGGGCTTTAACCAGCAGCAATGCCTAGCGATTACCCAACCTGACCAATCAAAGATCCATCGTGCTAAAACGTGGTTAGCAGGTCAGCCTAACCGCACGATTATTAGCTATTACGATCCTCAATATCCTCAATTGTTAAAACAAATATCGTCACCGCCATTACTATTATTTTGTCAGGGCAATGCTGATTTATTACATCGGTCGCAAATCGCGATTGTTGGCAGCCGTACCCCAACTATCTCTGCCCGTGAAAACGCAAAAAAATTAGCCAGCCAGCTGATTGAATTTTCATTAACTGTCACTAGTGGGTTAGCCACGGGTATCGATAGTTATGCCCATTTAGGTGCAATCTCGGTAAATGGAACTACAATTGCAGTACTGGGTAGTGGCTTGGATAACATTTATCCGAAGTCGAATATTGGATTGGCCACAAAAATATTAGAGCATGGATTGTTAGTCTCGGAATTCTGGCCCGACGTCGCACCTTATGCGTCTAATTTTCCTCGCCGCAATAGAATTGTCAGCGGATTGTCCTTGGGCGTGGTGGTGGTTGAGGCCGCACAGCGAAGTGGCTCTTTAATTACGGCACGCTTAGCACTAGAACAAAATAGGGAGGTTTTTGCTGTTCCAGGTATGATCAATAACCCGATGACTCAAGGATGTCATAAATTAATCAATCAAGGAGCTAAACTAATTACAACTGCTGCCGATATCATAGATGAGTTGCCATTCGAGTACGTCTCTTTGGCGAAAGTACAACATAAGATATCAAGCAGACTGTCTCCGCAGTCGCGGTTACCTTTTGATATAATACTAGACGGTGTTGATTATGAAATAACATCGATTGACCAAGTGGTTGAGCGTAGTGGGCTGCCAATAGCAATTGTGTTGGAGCACCTACTTTCATTAGAACTTACGGGGTTAATTATCTCTAGCTCTGGTGGTTATATTAAAATTACAGGAGATTCGTGATGTTTAAATGTCTTATGTATTTGTTTGAAAACTATATTCATAGCGAGATGAATGTGATGAACGACCATAAATTGCTCACTGATGAATTAACCGGTGCCGGTTTTCAAAAAGAAGAAGTATTTAAAGCATTAGCTTGGATTGAGCGGTTGTCAGGAATGCAAGACAGCCGTAGTTACCCTCATGTTAATAACAAACCGACCGCATCAATTCGGATTTACACCGCCAGAGAATCGAGCCATCTTGATTTAGAATGTCGCGGCTTTCTGCTATTGCTTGAACAGGTTGGAGTGCTCAGTGCGGAAACCCGAGAAATGGTAATCGATCGCTCTCTCGAAATTGAAAATAGAGAGTTTACCGTTGACGACTTGAAATGGGTAATCTTGATGGTGTTATTTAATTTACCCGATCAGCAGCAAGCTTTCACTCAATTAGAAGGCTTAATGTTCGATCAAGCCGGCGGCATTATGCATTAACGGTAACAAATTTATTACCCTATAAAAACCATTCCAGTCGGAATGGTTTTTCTTTTTCCAGCTCAAAATACTTTCTATTGACCAAAATCAAGCCCCAATTTTGAGAACGAGTAAATCATGATCAAAAACAATCTTTAACCACCGAGTAGTTGGTAAATTTAATCCCAGTTAAAATTACGATTGGATGGTTAAATGTTGAACAAATGCTTAGTTGGAGGTTTGTGGTTTTTTTTTATTGCCGCTTCACCATTGTTAGCGCAAGAAATTAACCTTGAACGGCAACAACAACTGACGCATATCGTTAAGCAAGACTGTGGCTCCTGCCATGGCATGACGCTTAAAGGAGGATTGGGAACACCGCTACTTCCCGAAGATCTCGCCAATAAATCTATCGAATTCTTATCATATACCATTATCAATGGCCGACCGACTACGGCGATGCCGCCTTGGCGAGAAATATTGACTGAGCAAGAAGCAACTTGGATCGCACAGCAACTAAAATTGGGAAGTTTTAATGACAAATAATCTAATCCGCAAGGCAATTGTTATTGCTGCCTTAACGTTAAGTGGATGTGGAGCGGTAATCAATACCGCTGATGATAGCAACACTGTAAAGGCTGACACTCCGCTAAGGGCTACAGGTGACATGGGCGTGGTGATTGAGCGGGCGACCGGTCAAGTTCTGATTGTGAATCATACCAATCAACAAGCATTGGCTCAGATCAGTGGTTTGGGGGATTTATCTCATGCTTCAATTGTTTACTCAAGAGATCAGCGTTATGCCTATGTGTTTGGTCGTGACGGTGGTCTAACAAAAATCGATATCCTTAAAGATAAGATCGCCAAGCGGATTATGCAGTCGGGTAATAGCATCGGTGGTGCAATTAGCCAAGATGGCAAACTAGTTGCTGTGTCTAATTATACGCCAGGTGGCGTCAAGGTGTTTGATGCCGAAACATTGGAGTTGGTGGCCGATATTAAAGCGTCAGAACTCCTTTGTAAACCAAAGAACAAGGATGGTTCGACTAAGCGTTCTAAAGTGGTTGGTTTAGTTGATGCACCAAACCATCGTTTTGTCTTTAGCTTGTTTGATAGCGATGAAATTTGGATTGCTGACTTTTCCAAGCCTAAGTATCAATTAACCAAATTTACCGATATTGGTCGCGCGCCATACGATGCGTTAATCAGTCCTGATGGTCGTTATTACATTGCTGGCTTATTCGGTGAAGACGGTATGGCATTACTCGATTTATGGAATGTCGATCAGGGCGTTAAGCGGATCTTAAAAGATTACGGCAAAGGGAGTAAAAAATTACCTGTTTATAAAATGCCACACCTTGAAGGCTGGGCGATGGCAGGTGATTTTGCTTATGTTCCAGCGGTTGGGTTGCATAAAGTCCTCATTATTAATACTAAGACTTGGCAACAAGTTGGTGCAATTGATGTTCATGGTCAGCCTGTGTTTGTGATGGTACAGCCTGATAATCGCCAGGTGTGGGTTAACTTTGCTTTTCCTCGCAATGACACGGTACAAATCATCGACACCATGAGCCAGAGCCTTATTCAAACATTAAAGCCAGGCAAAGGGGTATTGCATATGGAATTTACGCCACGTGGTGAGCATGTTTGGATGTCGGTCCGTGATGACGGAAAAATTCAAATTTATGATACTCAAACCAAAGAGCTACTCAACGAAATAGATGCTGCGAGTCCGAGTGGCATTTTCTTTACTAACCGTGCTCATCAAATCGGGTTGTAGTGATGGAATTAGCAATAGAATTTGACTCGCTATCACAACAAATAATTAATACTTACCAACGGGGCTTTCCATTATGCTCGCGACCATTTTTGCAACTCGCCACCGAATTTAATGTCAGTGAGCAAGAGGTGATTGACTGTCTTGAGCGGCTAAAGGCCCAACAAGTATTGTCTCGACTTGGGCCAGTGTTTAACCATATGCAAGCGGGTGCTAGCACGTTAGCTGCTATCGCCGCCCCAGTGGATAAAATGAACCAAATTGCTGCAATCATTAACAAATCTCCTCAGGTTAATCACAATTACGCCAGAGAACACGATTATAATTTATGGTTTGTTGTTACCGCCGCCACCGAGAGCGAGTTAACTCAGGCGATTAAAGATATCGAGCTAGCAATTGGTTATCCTATTTTAGTGTTGCCAATGGAGCGGTCCTATCATATCGATCTGTCTTTTAAGGTTTGTTTTAAGCCGCTAGCGCAGGAGGTAGCCAATGACCACTAACCTAGTCATTGATCCGGTGTTATCTGATCAACAACAAGCGCAACTGTTTGCCGAAATAGAGCAGGGGCTGCCCTTGGTTGCGCAGCCGTATTTAGCGATTGCCCAGCAACTTAATATTAGTGAAGAGCAGGTGTTGACCACGATAGATGCATGGCAACAGCAGGGCTTAATTTGGCGTTTCGGCTTGGTCGTTCGCCACCGCAAGCTCGGCTATGACGCAAACGCGATGGTGGTGTGGAATATTGAAGATAGCGAAGTCGAGCGAGTGGCTAATATTTTAGCCCAAGCATCAGTGGTGACCTTATGTTATCAACGGCCACGCGTATTGCCAGGTTGGCCTTACAATTTGTTTTGTATGATCCACGGGAAATCTCGTGAACAGGTGTTGGGGCAGTTGGCTGATATATGTCAACGCCATCAGCTAGATAAATTTGATAAAAATGTCCTGTTCTCGACTAAAGCATACAAGCAACGCGGTGGTAGATATTCTGCCAGCGTTATCAAGGAGTAAGATTTGGACCAGCTTGATAAACAGTTAATTAACTTATTACAAAAAGGGCTGCCAGTTTGTGAGCAACCCTTTGCTCAAGTGGCAATGGAGCTTGGCAGCACTGAAAACATCGTGTTGGCACGCTTGCAGCTAATGTTGGACAGTGGCCTGTTAACCCGGTTTGGGCCGATGTTCGACGCAGCTTGCTGGGGTGGCGACTTTACGTTGGCAGCGATGGAAGTGCCAGAGGAGCGCTTTGAAGAAGTTAATCAGATAGTGAATAGTTTCGAGCAAATTGCTCACAATTATCAGCGTACTCACCGCCTAAATATGTGGTTTGTCATTGGCACTGAAACCGCCGAAGAGATTTTTGAAGTTATTGAAAATATACAACAAAAAACAGGGCTTACCGTGTTTAATATGCCGAAAGAACATGAGTTTTTTGTTGGCCTTTATTTACCAGTATAAACAGGATTTAATAATGAGCTCAAAAAAAATCTCACCACTAGAGCGCCAGTACATTGTACTGACCCAACAAGGACTACCGCTGTGTGCTAAGCCTTATCACTGGTTGGCAGAACAGCTCGATATTAGCGTTGAACAAACATTGGCAATGACTAACGACTTAAAAGCACGCGGTATCATTCGACGGGTTGCAGCTGTGCCAAACCACTACAAACTTGGCTACAAATTTAACGGCATGACCACTTGGGACGTTAATGATGATCAAGCAATGGAGTTTGGTGAAAAAGTTGGCCAGTTACCCTTTGTCAGTCACTGTTATTTAAGGCCTCGCCACCTGCCGCAATGGAACTTTAATTTATTTGCCATGGTACATGGTCGTAGTGAATCAGAAATAGCGCAATACCAACAACAAATAAAGCAGCTACTTAGTGACGTATTACAGAGTCATCAAGGTCCGACTAATGATGTTCTGACCAGTACTAGAATATTGAAAAAAACAGGTTTAAGGCTTCGCGTTAACTCGAAGTAACTGAGCAGTAATAAAGGAATAATTATGTTTAGAATATCACAGCTTCTGAAAACCATGACCGTTGATACACCACCGAAGCCAGCACGAAAAATGCCAGGACCCGTGGTTATTTGGAATTTAATTCGCCGCTGTAACCTGAGCTGTCGTCACTGTTATGCGACCTCGCTCGATATTGATTTTTCAGGCGAGTTATCGACCGAGCAAGTTAAAGCGACGATGGATGATTTGAAGGTTGCCAAAGTGCCAGTATTAATTTTGTCGGGTGGCGAGCCCTTAATGCGCCCCGATATCTTTGAATTAACCGCTTACGCTAAAACACTGGGATTTTATATTGCCCTGTCGACTAATGGCACGCTAATTAACGAAGATAACATTGAGAAAATCAAGGCGGCGCAGTATCAATATGTCGGGATCTCAATTGATGGACTCGAAGAGTACCATGATGACTTTCGTCGTCAAAAAGGTAGCTTTAAAGCATCATTGCATGCAGTGAAATTATGTAAAGAGGCTGGAATTAAAGTGGGTCTGCGGCTGTGTTTAACTCGCGACAACAAAGATCAGCTAGCGGATATGCTCGACATCATGGATCAGTATAACGTTGATAAATTCTATATGTCTCATCTGAACTATTCTGGTCGTGGTAAACGCAGTGCTGGCCGTGATGCGATGTTCGAAATGACCAAGGCAGGAATGGAGCAATTATTTGAACGAGCTTGGCAACATATTTGTGATGGTCGCGAATCCGACTTTGTCACCGGTAACAATGATGCTGATGGACCATTCTTGTTGCAATGGGCACATCAAAAATTTGGCGCTGACCCAGTTTATACTCAGCGGCTCAAAAACCTCGAACAGCACTTAATTAATTGGGGCGGTAATGCCTCTGGCATCAATGTTGCAAACATCGACAATACCGGCTCGATTCACCCGGACACCTATTGGTGGGATCATGACTTAGGTAATGTAAAAACTGACAATTTTTCAGAGGTTTGGGCTAACACTCAAGATCCATTGATGCTTGGTTTTAGACAAAGCCCACGCCCAGTTAAGGGGCGCTGCGCCCAATGTCAGTACTTATCTATTTGTGGTGGCAACACCAGAACCCGTGCGTTTGCACAAACCGGAGATGCTTGGGCTGAAGATCCTGGATGCTATTTAACCGATGTTGAAATAGGTATTGCAACATCGCTAGCACCAAGTTTAGACATTGCAATAACCGAAATATAATAGCTAATGAATTAACGTTATTTGGCCGAGGTCTAACTACATAATATGCTAGTGATAGCAGCCTTGCCAACCGACATGCAAAAAGAGAATAGTGATGAGCAAAACAATTGATAAAATAGCCGCGAAAGGCATATTACAACCTGGTGAGGTCGCTTTGGTTGGTTCTGGACCGGGAGATCCTGAACTGTTAACCATTAAAGCGATGAGATTTATCG
>JABSRS010000015.1 GCA_013214885.1 Gammaproteobacteria bacterium | reverse complement strand
AGAAACAAAGTTATGGTTGCTGATATTGTCGGCAGCCCTCATACAAATAACATTTAAAAGTAGGAGTAGATCCTTGAGTACTTTAGCTGGAATTTTTCCAAACCGTCGTATGCGCCGCATGCGAAAGCATGATTTTAGCCGCCGTTTAATGGCTGAAAACACCCTAACTGTCAATGACCTGATTTATCCAATGTTTATCGTTGAAGGTAAGAACCGCCGCGAAGAAATAGCATCAATGCCAGGAGTTGCCAGGTTATCAATCGATTTATTATTAAAAGAAGCGAAAGAGTTAGTTGAATTAGGGATCCCTGCTATTGCTTTGTTTCCAGTGACCCCTGCAGGGCTAAAGTCACTAGATGCCGAAGAAGCTTATAATGACAACGGTTTAGCTCAAAAAGCAGTGCGTGCGCTTAAGCAAGAATTTCCTGAACTAGGGGTTATTACCGATGTTGCGGTCAAGATGGCATTATCGATGGCGATGGTTATGTGTTAAATGACATTACCACTGAAATCTTGGTCAAACAGGCATTGTCCCATGCCAAAGCTGGCGCCGATATGGTGGCGCCTTCAGACATGATGGATGGTCGTATCGGTGCTATTAGACAAGCACTTGAAGAACAAGGCTACGTAAACACCCAAATCATGGCTTATTCAGCTAAATATGCCTCTAGCTACTACGGGCCATTTAGAGACGCTGTTGGCTCTGCTGGCAACCTTAAAGGGGGTAATAAAAAGAATTACCAAATGTATCCATCCAATAGCGATGAAGCGATGCAAGAAATTGCCCTCGACATTCAAGAAGGTGCTGATACCGTGATGGTTAAGCCTGGAATGCCGTATTTAGACATAGTCCGCCGGGTTAAAACTGAATTTGGGGTGCCAACCTTTGCTTATCAAGTGAGTGGCGAATATGCGATGCACAAAGCTGCATTTCAAAACGGTTGGCTTGATGAGAAAACTGTCGTGATGGAATCTCTAATGTGCTTTAAGCGTGCTGGTGCCGATGGTGTTTTAACTTACTTCGCTAAACAAGTTGCGCAGTGGCTTAAAGAAGACCAGTAATTGTCATCCTGAACATAAAAAAAGGGAAGCTAATTGCTTCCCTTTTTTTTGTCTGCTATTTGATAATATCAACGGGTGGACTAATATAACCCTGATAACCATCAGTTCTTAAGCTCTTAAAGTGCGCTAATTGTTTTTCATCTTCAATCGCAGTAATAATTACTTCAATATTGAGCCCCTTCGCCACGTTTACTAGTGCACGACATAACTCAATATTTTGATCTTCTTTATCATAGAAGGCAAAAGACTGGTCTAGTTTGACATATTGCGGACGAAGTCTTCGCAGGTAATCAAGCGAACCCATTTGACGTCCGCATTGATCAATACCAAATTTAGCCCCTAAATCGCGAATGATTTCACAGAGTTTTTCGCTTTGTTCAAGGTTACTGGTCACTGCCGATTCAGGAAACTCAAAGTGAATTCGTTCAACGTTAGCGATATTTTTTAAGAATGCTTTAAGCCATTGATGGAATTTATCATCTCTAATACTATCGTGAGTTAGGTTTACCGCGATAGGTTCATAGTTCATGGTTAATATGTGGCTTTTGGCAATAGTTTCAAGCAAGCACTTGTCGAGTTGGCTACCCAGTGATAACAATTCAATATAAGGCATAAATTGACCAGCATTAACGATTTTGTCATCAATAATCAAGCGACAATAGATCTCACGTTGCATGATGTCACTGCAATTGTTCATCAAAACACGCTGCCATTGAAATACAAACTGATTATTGTTAATCGCTGTCTCGAGGCGAGAGCGCCACTGTTCACGGTTAAACTGGTTCGATTGGTCGGTATCAAACCATTGACTCACTTTATTATTTTTCAGTGCTTGCTGGAGCGCATTATCCGATTGTGACAGTAAATCTCCTAGCTGTAAGCCCGAGGTTCGTTCGCTGACACCCAATGCGTAATGGCTATTGGGCTCACAACCCGCCTTGGACATTTCCTGATTAATCACTCGAATTAACGTTTGCAAATAAATTTCGATTTGTGGACGCTCAGCCTTGGTAATTAAAAAAGCAAATTCGGTATTGGCGATCCGTGCAATAATTGACTCAGAGACAGGACCAAGTTCACTGGTCATTTTTTGCGCCAGCACTTTAATCGTTTCATCACGAACTTGATAACCGTACTTACTATGAATTTGATCCAGCCAATCGAACTTAGCCAAAATTAATCCACCGTAACCTGGCTCATTTAACCAGCTCACGATTTGTCCAGAGAAGTACTGTCTATTGGGTAAGTTAGAAACTCGGTCAACTAAGTTTTTAGTTTTTAATTTACTGACTTCACCATCAAGGGAACTGAAGACCTTCTTTAACTGTTGTGACATAGAGTTAATGGCACCTACCACATCTTTTAATTCAGAGGTTGAAGGCAACGGCATGTCCGAGCTAAATTTTTGCTGGGCTATTTCTTTAGCATGCTCCGCAATCTGGTGTAACGGTTTAAGAATATAATTTAGTCTTATTCTTAAAATCACAATCGAAATAATAAACAACAATGATAAAATCATTAATGTGTCATTCATTACTCGCCATAGTTCTTGGTAACCCAGTGCCGGGTGCCCCTCAACCTCCAGTGTTGCTAACTGCATCCAGCCAGAGGTAATTAGACTCTGATGTGTTTGAGTGCCAAACAAATCTAACTCAATAAACCATTGCGGGACACCTTCGATCTTAATTGGGTTCTCCCACGTTTGCTGCTTATTATCGACTAGCCAAGTTAATGTTACTTTGCGATAAAAACCACCTTCAAAGATCACATTAACTAAGGTTTCTGCACCGACCATATCGCCAGTTTCAAGGTGAGGTTGGAGCATTAAGCTTAAAGAGGTACTAGTATTGTTAAGATCGGATTTCATTTGTTGGCTCATGAAATCACGTGTTTGAGTGAACTGAAAGTACACCAAACTACACATTACTAGTAAAAACAATCCAAAAAGTAATGAATTAATTTGTCGAAACAGTGTCATTGCTGTGTTACTCCATTTTGAACTTTGGTTGCTTTAATTTAGTTGAGTTTAGCCGTTCTCTTAAGTTATTCCATCGCTTTAGCCGTGATGAGTTACCAGCGAGAACTCCTCGACCTTTTTCTTTATTTAACCACAACTGTGTACCGTTAAAGCTATAGACAGGTAACAAGTCTGTTCTTTTGGTCGCTGGCTTAATTTCACCGTCTAAATTATCAAGTATTAACGGGATTGAGCTAGGCGTATCATAATAAGCTAACACCATGTGATATTGATTTAACTTAATGGCTTTAACCATGGTGATCCGCATTTTTTGTTCGGGGATCCCAATCTCTAACAAAGTGAAATATTTGGCAATAGAATAGTCTTCACAATCACCACCATTTACCCCGATGAATTCAACTGGGGTTGCCCAATAATTTTTGAGTCCCCACAGTTTAATATCATCAATAAACCGAAACATATTAAAAAAACGATTAACCTTTTTTAATTTTTCTCGCTCAGTTAACTCGCCGGATTGCGCCATGATTTTAAACCATGCCCGCCCTCTTTTTGCTGCACGGGAGCCATAACTAGCCTCTAGTGCACCAATAATTTTTTTACTGTTCAATTGTTGCACTGGCTTGGCATAGAGCAAAGACATAATGAGCAACAATACAGTTAATATATAAACAGGCTTTAGCAACAAACGCAGCCCTGATTTTTTCATATGTTTGAAAATAACTTACTGATTGTCATCATCGACAGTATAAATAGTCCAAATCAAATCATTGACCATCATTTGTCCACTCAAATTTACCATAATACGGCGATTCTTAGCATGAGCTGCTTCGGTATCAGTGAAATCAGTCAACTGACTAAAGCCGTAACCATTAGTAGTGACTCTGTCAGGGGCAATAGCGAACTGTTCAACTAAGGCCTTTTCAATAGCTGTGGCGCGCCGCTGTGACAATGCTTGGTTATAAACTTGCGATCCCACTTTACTGGTGTGCCCTTCAACATTGATTTTACTGTCAGGATATTTATTTAAAAAATCCACCACCACTTGCAGCTTGTTTAAGCTACCATCAAGTAATTTAGCCGAGTCGTTAGCAAACTTAAGATCTA
This sequence comes from Gammaproteobacteria bacterium, assembly GCA_013214885.1. Classification (GTDB taxonomy): domain Bacteria; phylum Pseudomonadota; class Gammaproteobacteria; order Enterobacterales; family Psychrobiaceae; genus Psychrobium. Next base: position 16,235 of record JABSRS010000015.1, on the reverse strand, counting down.
AATTAATACTTTCGTCAATCGGTTTAGTCTGGCCACAACCATAGTTATCAATCACCGAACCACTAAATGTTTCCGCGCACTTTTCTCGCGCTTTAACCACACCATCTTGATCAAAATCTCTTAAATCATTTAATTGTTTAACTTGAGTTTCCATCTCCACCAAATTATTGCCAGTACAGCCAACCAAACTCATTCCAGCAATTAGTATTGCCATATTAATCTTATTCATTAATTAATACCTTCTTGATATGCGTGCTCACCCTGCCATGCTTTTGAGCGAGTAATACGAAGTGAGTCTAATAATTGTCCAGTGGCATTTAACAGGCGGTATCGTGCATCTAATTCACTAAATTGAGCCTCTAAATAATCTTGACGGGCTTGAAACAATTCATTTTCGGTATCGAGTAAATCAAGTAAGCTACGCTGCCCCAGCTTAAACTGCTGGACATAAGCAACGTGCGTATCATTTGATGCCTCAACATGTAGTTGAATATATTGCATTTGCAACCCTAACATCTCATAAGCATTCCAAGCTAGCTCCATCCCCTCGGTAACTTGTCTGTGGGCACGATAATTAATTTCTTTGGCTTGGTTAATTTTATACGCAGCATCGCGTTCTTGTGAAACGTTTTTCCCGCCTGCGTACAGGTTATATTTAAACCGAACCATTGCAGTGACATCATTACTATGGCCGCCAACATCTCGACCAAATGAATCCATGCCATTTTCACCACGAATATTGTTATTGGCATTAGCATCTATTTCTAGCGTTAGCGTTGGGTAATAGCTGGCTTGAACCAAGCTTTTATATGAACGTGCAGCTTGAGTATCTTGTTGAGACGATTTAATAACGGGGTGTTCTGCTAATGCTTGCGACAATCCTGTTTCGAGGGTTTGAGGCAACATATCAGCGTCGGGAACTGGCATCACCAAATCTTGTGGCTCGGTATTAGTTAAGCGCTTAAATTGCACTCTGGCATCGCGATAATTATTACGCGCAGCAACCACATTAGATTGCGCCCTGGCCAAACGACCAGTGATCTGTGACAAATCAGCAATGCTACTTAACCCAGAATCCGTTCGCTCTTTAATTTGCTCGTAGATCTCTTGATGAGAAGCAATATTTTTATCCGAAAGTGCAACTAACTGCTGCGCTTTTAAAAAATTCAAATAGGATTTTGCCACGCTTAGTGCTAAGTCTTCGGCTATTCCTAATAAGTTCCATTGCTCAGCACTGGCTTCAAACATCGTGCGATCAACATCACTACTGGTATAAAAACCATCGAACAACATTTGCCTGACACTTAGGCCAAACTCACCCCGCCTTAGTTCTGTTTCACCATCACTTTTACCGAGTTGCGAACGTCTATTACCTGGCGAGTTAGTATACTCATAACCGTAACCTGCGGTTAAATCGAGCGTCGGAAGATAACCTGCAGACGCTTGATTAACTTGCTCTTCTAATGATTTAAATTTACCAAAAGATTGGCGAACATCAGGGTGGGTATCTAGCGCTTGGGCAACTGCCTGCTCAAGACTCTGCGCATAAACTGGCGCAGATAGTATTGAGAATAGACATAACGCGATCCCCCCTACCTTAAAGGGTATTTTAAACCTTACATCATTCATGAATAACTTCCTGTTATAATTTTAAAAGTTTGCTGCATTATTATCGCTCTCTCAAGGCGGCTTGTTGAGCTCGCAATATCGGATTGAGGATATAATCAAGTATTGTTCTTTTGCCTGTAATGACATCAACGGTGGTCATCATGCCAGGTATAATTGCCATCTCTTCATTATTTTTATTTTTGATGCTTGAAGCATCCGTTCTAACGCGAATTAAATAAAAACTGTTGCCCTCTTCATCTTGAGTCGTATCAGCACTTATATGCTCTACGGTGCCAGTTAAGCCACCGTAACGAGCAAAATCATAAGCGGTCACCTTAACGACGGCTGCTAAACCAGGATAAATAAAACCGATATCTTGTGGCTTTATTTTGGCTTCTATCAGCAACTTATCTTCAGTCGGAACGATCTCAATGATTGTTTCGCCAGGCTGGACCACACCACCTAGCGTATTGATATACACTGTCTTTATTGTTCCTACGACTGGCGAGGCTATTAATGCTTTGGTTACTTTGTCCTGCGCGCCAATTTGGGCCTTATTAATCTTTGATAATGTGCCCTGCAATTCATTTAATTGCGCCCTGGCTTCAGTACGATAAACCAACACTGTTTCACGGCGTTGCAAAATGGATTCCTCAACCGAAGATTCTAATTTCGGTAACAGCAAACGGACAGCCCTAAGCTCACCTTCAATCTCATTAACACTGCGCTCTAATTTTAATAATTCTATTTTAGGCACAATATTTTTCGCCGCTAATGGCCTAGTCAGCTCTAACTCTTGTGCGGCAAAGTCAAAACTGGTTTTTAACGTTGCAATTTTTGAATGTAATTCAGCAACCTCTTGGACCCGTTGCTCGATTTGCCGTGCTTGGATAGCTATTTGGTTAATCAAACTGTCTAGTCGACCGATATATTCATCCTGCTGGCGTTTAACCAAAGAGCTAGCACTGTTCTTTAAATCATCTGGAAACTGTGGAATACTTTTTGTAATAAGAATTTCTAATTGCCATTTTTCGACGTCACCGATTAAGATGCTAGAGAGCTCGGCACGTAATCGAATAATATCGGCTCTTAGACTATCAATTTCTTGCTTTTGTTGCTCGAAGTCGGAGCGATAACGAGTATCATCAATGCGAACTAAAGGTTGTCCCTTGATAACCTGCATCCCCTCTTGAACAAATATATCTTGCAGCACCCCACCGTCTAAACTTTGAATGATTTGCACTTTAGACGAAGGGATCACTTTTCCCAAACCCGATGTCACCTGATCTAACGATGAAAAGTAGGCCCACACTACAAAACAAACGATTAAACCTGCCATCGACCAAATAGTTAGTCGATGCAAGCTTGGCACTTCAGTCATCATCGCGCCATAAACATCATCGGCCATTTCAAGGTCTTTTTGAGTTATTTTCATAACATGTCACCTTGATTTAACTTGCCACTTTTGAGTTGAGTTAGCACTTGCTCTTTAGAACCATCGGCAATAATTTTCCCTCGATCTAACACGATAATCCGGTCGACTAAATGCAGTAAATGCATTTTGTGGGTAATTAATAGCAGGGTACGTTCTTTTGCCGTAGCAGTAATTGAGTTAATAAACAGTCTCTCAGCCCTAGCATCTAAACTTGCGGTTGGTTCATCAAGCAATAATATTGACGGTTCATCTAGAATAGCCCTTGCCAATGCAATAGATTGCCGCTGCCCTCGAGAAAGCGCTTTACCACCCTCACCTACTTCTTGATCTAAACCTTGAGTATCTTGATTCGTAAATAAACTAACGCCAGATAGCTGAACGGCACGAATCAGCTGATATTCGGTCACTTGTTTGGTGCCAAATAAAATATTGTCTCGAATTGAACCATGAAAAAGTGTGATATCTTGCGGTAAATAACCAAAATTATGACGCAAATCACTGGGGTGTATTTGTTGATGATTTAAGCCGTCAAAGCGCAAATTGCCAGACGTCGGCTGATACAACCCTAATAGTACTTTAGCTAATGTTGTTTTTCCTGAGCCATTACGACCAATAATCGCAATTTTTTCACCTGGTTTTATCGATAATGACATTGGATATAACGCGGGTTTTTCAGCTTGTGGGTAGGTAAAGCCAACATGTTCAGCCTCTATTTGCCCTTTAAGCTTATGCCGGCTGACTAGATGAGCTTTATCTTCAAACTCCCCTTGTTGTTCCATCAGGCTATTTAGCTGCCTTAGCGCACTAAGCGTTTGGTTAGAACGCGTTAACAAAGAAGCGACCTTAGCCATTGGCGAAATAGCTCGACTCGTTAACATGACCGCCGCAATAATCCCACCCATTGAGATTAAGTTGTCCGAGACTCGGTATACCCCTAATACAACGACACCAATGACTGACATTTGAACAATGAAACTCGCGATATTGGTCACTGAATTGGTAATCATTTTTGATTTAAGTTGCCAATTAGAGGTATGCCCGATCATTTGTTGCCAAGCATTTTGCACCACTCCTTCGGCGCCATTAGCTTTAATTGACTCTAACGAGCTGAGGCATTCGATTAAATGGCCATGGCGTAAACTTGAAAACTTATTGGTTTCTTCAATTGCCGCCCGTAATCGTGGTTGCGTCAATAGGGTATAACCGATAATTAACATTGTTGCCACGACTGGGAAAAGTACAAGATCACCAGCAACTAGCCAGATAATCACCATAAAGAGTGCCGCAAACGGTAAATCAACTAGTGCGGTAATCGTGGCCGACGATAAGAAATCACGCACGCTATCAAATTCACTCAGTTGCTTCGCCATACCACCAACACTTGATGCCCGTTTTTCTAGCGGAATACCAATAACTTTAGCAAACAATTTTGACGACACTTGAATATCAACTTTCTTACCAGCAACATCAATCAGGTAACTTCGAAGTTGTTTTAACACTAAATCAAAAGTATAGGCAATACTGGCACCAATCGCCAACACCCATAACGATTCAAACGCTAAGTTCGGTACAACTTTGTCATAGATGTTCATCACAAACAGCGGCGAGACCAGGGCGAAAATATTAACCAAGATAGAGGCAATAATGACATCACGATAAATCGGAGCCGACTCTTTAATATGCCCTAATAGCCAGTGCTCTTTGGAGTGATTAATATGAACATCAAAATTTCGATCACCACGGTACTGCTGTTTGATCAGGAATGCATAGCCAACATAGGTCGATTCTAATTGTTCAATGGTTAACTGTTCTTGACCGCCAGTTTCTGGCAGGGAAACAATCGCTTTATTTTCAGCAATATCGAGCTGGTGTAAAATACAAGCTTTTTGATCTTTGAGCAGCAAGATACAAGGCAATAACATCGCTGGAAATTCATTAAGCCCCTTGCTCGTTAATTTTGCGCTTAATCCAGCACGACTTGCCGCTTGTGGCAGTAACTCAGGTGACAAATTTTGATCAACACAAGGTAGGCCCGCTGATAAGGCTTGGGCCGAACAGGGATTACCAAAGTGTTCACTGAGTAAAACCAAGCTATCGAGCAACGGATCATCTCCGATACTTTGTGAAGAACTGACCGTCCATTGCTTTGGTTTAGTGGAAGAAGTCTGCACTAAAATAGAATCCCTTTTTAATTTTTATTCAATGAAATTAGCATGGTTATAATTATACCCATGTTTTATTTATTATTATATAAAAGACAGCAACCTAAGCGGCTGCTGTCATTATAAAGCTAATCATTATAGCCATTGCTTAAATCATCATGTAACCCTATTGATGAATCATCCGCAACTGGACTTAAGGTTAAGGTATCATCAGATGGATTTAATATTCCTTTTACTGAATCGCCACCTTTAGCTGCATAGCTCGAGATATCAATTCCATCTAATGTAACGCTTTGAATAATATCAACTCCTTCTTGTGATTCTTCAGGTGTATCGAAATTCAAATCTAAATATTGCTCAAGTACGTGGGCATCAGTGTCAGTTAATAAGTTACCTAAATCGTACTCTGAATCTTGTTGCTCAGCTAAAACATGATCAATCGGTGCATCACTCGCTAAAACGTCATCACTTAACCAATCAAATATTTCAGAATCAGTACTATCAACGGTTATGCCAGCATACTCTTGGAGCATATCGGCAACATGTACCATAGCGGCATCATCAGTAATAGCCTCACTGCCTGTTTCTTCAAAAATTATTGCCTGCAATTGTTGTTCAGAAATACTTGCTAGGTCAAAATCATTGTCAGAGAAAGCGGCTCTTATTGATTCGGTAATAACAATGCCATCATACGCATCACCATTATTATCTAGTGATTGTAACAGTACGGCCATATTTTCAACATATTGACTCGTCATATCACTGCGATTTGTCGCTGCAATATCTTGAAGAAATACTTGGCCGTCGGTTATCTGCGACATGTCAATATCACCGATAACCACATTGCCAATATTAAAGGTAACGACATCGCCAGGATTAAACTCAAAAGTACCTTGGTCAGTAGTCAAACCGCTGACACCTGATGACGTGGTATATTCAAGTCCGGCGATAATACCGTCGATGACGGTTGCGGTGCTGCTTCCTGAGATAAGAGTGTATTGTGGGTTCGTCAGGTCTTTGTTAAATTCGTATGTTTGCTGTGTTGTCCCCTCACCAAACTTAATAAATTCGGCGCTGTGTACTGTAAAACTAATGTTGTTACCATGAGTAAACGTTATTGTTGGTACACCTAGCGCATCAACAGTAACTGTGCTGCTGCCATTATTTTCACCGGTAAACCAGCTTGACTGCATGCCCGATAACGTCAGAGTATCTTCGCCATCACCAAGCTCGATCACTTGATTTGTTTTAACCGTTTTACCAGTAATGATAAGTTCATCATCGCCAGTTCCTAAATCGATATCAACATTTTGGCCGTTTTGATTATTTGAACCTGTGATTTTGTTTAGCTGTAAAGTATCATCGCCTGCGCCCATTCGGATAATAGCTGAATCTCTTAGCTCACCAGAACCAGTTATACCAATAGTGATAATATCGTCGCCATCACCAGTATCCACAGCAACATTACCCAAGATATCATCACCAACCTTAATCTCGTCATTGCCGAGTCCTGTTGCGATCGTGACATTGCCTTTAAGATCGTCACCAATGGTAATAGTATCCATTCCTGCGCCAGTATCAATAATTACATTGTTAGTAATATAATTATTGACAACAATTGTGTCATCACCAGTACCCATTGACACCTGGGCATTACCATAGATGCGAGAGCTTTCGATATGGTCATTACCAGCACCTGTGGATATTTGAGCTGACCCGTAAATGTAATCACTTTCAATACTGTCATCACCAGTACCCATTGACACCTGGGCACTACCATAGATGTAAGAGCTTTCGATATGGTCATTACCAGCACCTGTGGATATTTGAGCTGACCCGTGAATGTAATCACTGTCAATACTGTCATCTGCAGCACCTTGCGTAATGTCATAAGTAATATTGCTCTCAGTAATATTCTGGGGTTCATCAACAATACCATTGGCAGTAACAGTGTTTTCACTATTGTAAATAGTTAGGCTCAATTGTTCCCCAACAGCAATACCTAATGCAGTTACAGTGAAACTATGAACTCCAACAGGAACAGTAATAGTGCCATTACTATTTAAAATAACTCCATCGCTAAAGCTTACGCTTAAACTTGATAAAGTAACTAAACTGCCATCGATGTTTAAACTGAGATTATAGTTTTCGCTAGTACTCGCAATACCATTTAATAAGACATTAAATTCAAAATCAGTATTTTCTGCCGCATGGGCTTCACTAATTGAGGTGATAGTTTGACTAATTTCAGCAATTGAGGCGAAGTCGACACTATGATTAAAAGTCACATCAGCTAAATCACCATCGTTATCGATAACGACTACGTGCAGTTCATCGGTATGAGCAACAAAGTTTGAAGTCTCGATATTTAGCGTATAAGTGTAGTTACCAGTATCAAAGTTAATCGCGTAAACGCCAGAAGCTCCTGCGATATTTTGAATTGGATTATTCGAATCATAATTAACAATAACACCACCGATTTCGATCGATTCAATTCGGCCACCATCAGCACCAAAATCTATCTGATTGGTAACATCAGTCTCTTCAAATAAGTTCCCATTATCAGCATAAACAATGTCATTAAGCACAGCATCGGTTAAATCAACAACATTCGATACGTTGACAGCATCACGATGAACAGAATCGGTAGCAGAGTCCGCAACAGCATTTATATCACCCATCACACTTGTCGTATTCATACTGTATGAGAACAATGCATCAATAGGTGTTTCGCCATTACTTCCAGCCAGGAAGTTTGTCCAGTTAGCAATAGCTGTAGTTAAATTTGAGTTATTAACATTATGATCACCATCACCAAAGAAATAAGCCACATTCTGATCAGCATCAGGAGCACTAGTGTAAGAGGCTATTACTCCGTCCAGACCTACAGCAATATCTGTACCACCACCATGAGTTAACGTGATAATTGATGCCCAATCGCTTTCACCTGGAATCCATTGGGTCGTTATAGCATTGCCTGATTTAAACAAAACAATATTGATCGTAACGTCACTAAACGCTTGATACTGTGCAATCAGTGCGTTGATGGCATTTGTCGTTGCCGTCATATCGGTATCGGTCATGCTGCCTGAACCATCGACGATGAAGGTAAGGTTGCTGCTAAATGTACTGTTATCAAATGTCACAGCTTGAGATATAGTAGCCGCCGTCGGCGTATCATCAACAATACTAATATTTAAATCAGCAGTAACTTGTGTGCCGTTAGAGTCAACCACATATTGAAAGCTATCAATAAATTCGTTGTTTGCGTTACCATCAACATGATTTACTGCGTTACTTAAGGTGTAGGTATAGTTACCTAATGCATCAACAGTCAACACATTGCCGTCTGTTGTGATAACCGTAATATTGCCACCAATATCTGTGCTTGTACTTTGAACATTCGAACCGCTAATCGATAGAAATGATGAATTGGGTGCCAATACATCGTTTTCGAAAATATTACCGTTCACTATCACTGGGTTGCTTGCATCAATGTCAGATTCATTAACGGTATTAGTGTCACCACTTGCACTGGTCAGTAATATGACATCTAATTCTACCGAAGATTGCGCTTGATCATTATTGCTTAATTCGGTTGCAGTAGCAGTGAAAGTTAGTTTAAAAGTACTGTCAGAAATATTAGCACCATTACTATTAATAATTAAAGTGGTCGAATTCCAGCCCGTAATGTCAATATCCTGGCCGGTTGATATAATCGAATTAGTGCCATCACTAATCAACATACCTATCGGTACACCTGCGACCGATAAACTCAGAACCTCAGAAAGATCTTGATCGTTTAGTGATTTAATCACTTGCGATAATATAATATCAGTATCTAAATCACCTTCATTAAATATCTGCGCTTGATAGTAACCATTTTCATCGGCATCAAGATGCTCAGTTAATACTAAACCAGCATCTGTAAGTGCCTGTTCACTAGTAAATAACAGAGCGTTAGTGCTGCTTAATAATTCAGAGGGACCATTATTAACACTAATATCAATTCGGAAGCTGCCAGGGCCAGATTGATTATGCTGGTATAAATCAAAGGTATAGTAGCCGCTGGTTGACGGAGTAAATGTGTCAGTTACGCCGTTACTTTGACTGCTGCCCCAGGTGCTACTTAATTCGAAGTTTTCTCCAATTAATAATCGGTAACTATCGTCACCATGCATATCGAAAGTGTAGCTAGTACCAGCTTCTAGGTAGATTAAGCCAGTAGCATGATTCGCTTCACCTGCAACAACACTAGTATCATTAATGTTAGTGACAGTAGAAGTTACACCATCACTAATTGTGAGTAAGTCAACTGAAGTTTGTAGTATTTCAGGATCTACTCCTGACCCATTACCAAATAGAGTATTGCTATTATCATTATCATTACGAATATTTTGGTTTTGCCAAGTAGTTATCGTCAGTCCATTTGACATTACCTGATTGGTAACCTCAATTGCGATATTCGGTGCATCAGCAACCGCTTCTACATGAATATTTCCGAGAGTATCAACACTGTAAGCTTCACCATCAGATACTTGATAAGTAAAGCTGGCATAGACATCATTACTACCACTACTAGCTTCGTCAGCATCTGGCACAAATCTTAATTGTGTCTCGCCTGTATTATCAGGAGTAAGCTGACTGAGTGATATTTCTTGACCTACACTGACTCCAATCCAAGTACCACCAACCAATATTTCTAACGTACCATTTGACGCCAACTCCGTTATTTTAATCATTTCAAGACTGTCACCCGCATCTACATCAGCAAAGTTAAAGTCATCACCTGTGAAATAATAAGCCTCATCTTCGTTAGTGCTAACAGCTAGCTCTTGGCTGGTTGGCGCATCTTCGGCGCCCGTCACCGTGAAGTTCACCGTGGTGGTTGAGTAATCACCATCGCTATCTTTTATGGTATAGCTAAAGGTATCTGCTGCGGTCTCACCTTCACCAAGCGTTTGCGCATTGGCGGTCGGAGTATAAGTATATTCACCGGTGTTACTTATTGTTAATACACCATAATCCCCAGTAATTTGGGTTGAAACATTACCAATTACTTCAGCATAAACACCACCATTACTGGTGACAGTCCCTGCTGTAACGCCAGTTACAAACATTTCATCAGCACTTTGAATATCAACACTAGCATTAACGCCAGTCATTACATTGCCCGTAATATCCGTTTCATCTTCACCTACCGTACGCGTATCTGCTATCGCTGTTGGAGATGTATCAGTTATTAAAATATCTAAACTGGTACTTGAGTCGTCGACATCGCCGTCGACGTCTTTAACAACCAGTGTAAAACTATCAACAACATCGCCACCACTGTGGTCAACACTTGGACCTATTGTGTCATAGCCGTATTGAACCGTGCCAGTATCACTATCAAAACCAACTATTTTTAATACGCCTAACACACTAGTTATAACAATTGGTGTTGTGGAAGCATTCTCAAGTTGAGATTTTGAGATTTCCTGGCCACCAACAATTATTGAATCCAGCCCGTCTGGTGCAGTAATCGAAAAATAACTTTGAAATCTAGCATTTTCGGCAACTGAAATATCACTGTCCGCTACACCCGTTCCATCGTTTGGTACGGTGACGGTTGGTATCACTACGTACCCTTCGGTATCCGTGGCCGTTACTTCCCCGTTGAGATCGCCCGTGCTCGTGGTCACGCTGGCGTCAATCGTATTATCGCTATCGGCCACCAAGTCACTGCCGGGGACATTCACGCTAAAGGTGGTGTTATCGCTGTTGACGGTGCCAGTGAATGTTTTGCCATTCACCGTTAAGGTCACGGTATCGCCACTGGCGACATCGCCACCGACCGTACCTGTAATAGCAATCGTCTGACCGCTTTCTGCCGCGTCAATAATGTCATCGGTGGTGACGTTGGCATCAAGGGTGATCGTCGCTGTTGCAGCAGCATTTATCGTAATGGTTAAAGTATCACTCGAACCTGTATTGGTGGTGTAAGTGATAACCGGCAGCGTGCCATTCCAATTAGTGGCTGGCGTAAAGGTGTAGCTACCATCGGTGTTGATTTGTAATTGACCACCTTCAACATCTATTGCTGTGCCTGGGGTATGAGCGGTTGAGTCCGTGCCAACAGTAAAGCTGGCGACGGTTAAGTCGTCATCTAAATCACTGTCGTTATCTAGCACGTTACCTGACGCGGTTGTGTCTTCAGCTACAGCGACGGTATCACTTTGGGTTTGGGTTGGACCATCGATTAAAGTTATAATGACCGAGTCACCACTACCATTGTTTCCACTTAAATCGGTGTAGGAATTGTCTAGAACAATAATTTCAGGTGAGGTTTGCTCACCTGGATTAGGTGTAAATGTAGCGGTCCATGTCCCACCATCTACTTGTGTAAAGTCACTTAATGTTCCACCTGTAACAATTACATCAGCGATAGTGAAATTACTGACATCTTCTGAAAATTCAAATGTAATTGTTGATTGGTCGTTTTGGCTCGAATCTGGAGTCGAATAAGAAATTTCAAGAGTTGGAGCGACAATATCAACATTTAAACCACTTATACCAGTAACATCGTCTAATAGCGTAGCTCTTGATGCTGCTGCTAAACCTTGGGTGTCATAGCCTGATTCAGCAAGAGTTTCAGCACCACTTCTATCTAAAGTAATGTAGCCCAAACCTTCATTACCAGTTTCGCCTGCAGCAGTGGCTGGCAAGTCACTGATATCATCGCCTGACTCAATCAGTGCTTGAATAGCATCAATATCACTCAGAATATCAGATAACTCATCGGTAGAATCGTCACCTTCTGCGATAGCGGCTTGTAACGCGTCAAACTCTGAAGGCTGTTCAATCGCCTCATTTGAGATGACTTGCTCGACCCCGTCCGCATTCATTAAGGTAACTACAGTACCTTGCTCTAATAAAACTTGCTCTCCCGCTTTAACATGATCACCGTTAAGTAGGTTTGAACTATCGCTGCCTGCGACTTCTGCATTTCCATTAATATTAACTACTTGAGCGTCATTAGGGATGGTAAAAGTGTTCATGAGCAAGATACCTTATTCTTTTAAACCAGTTCCTCTCCAATGAAGGGGATAGCTAGTTAATTTCCATGATAAATTAATAATTTATCTAATATTTATCTAATGATTACAAAACAACTATGAATAGAAGCTTAAAATCACTGACTATTAACTCTAATTTTAATTGATTAAGCTAACAAAAATCAAGTTGTGGGTAAATAACAACCTTCATTTTATGGTAATAAATCTTAATATGTCATAAAAAAGATTGAATCTGTGATTTGAGAGAGGAAAAATAATTATTTAGAGGTAAAGCAATAACAGCGGGACGCTGTTATTGAAAATGTGCGGTATAGACCTTAACGATTAACCATCATTTCAAGTTCCTTGGAACGCGCTAAAGCACTTTTGGTGACAGCTTGAGCCATCTCGACCACTTTGCTAATACCCTCGCTGACTTCCCGTGAAGCATTCGATGCCTTATCTGTGTTATTAGCAATTTCCTCTGTCACGACAGACTGTTGTTTTGATGTTGTTGCAATGGTTTCAACTTTTGTTGCTACATCTTTAGCCCTTTCTATAATTTGACGAAGCAAAATAGCGACTTTGTCAGATATTTCAATACCTTCGGCAACCTTTTCTCGACCAATACCCATGTTATCAACCGCTGTTTTCGTGTCTATTCGCATTGACTCTATAGCATGTTCAACGTCTGTAGTGGCTTCAGTTGTTCGACTAGCTAATTGACGAACTTCATCGGCAACAACCGCAAAACCACGCCCTTGCTCTCCTGCGCGAGCAGCTTCGATCGCTGCATTTAAAGCTAATAAATTAGTTTGCTCTGCAATTCCACGAATCACACCCAAAATATCTTCAATTTGTTTACTTTGCTTACTCAAAGATTCAATTGAACTTGCACTTTCATTAAATGCATTACTAATTTCACTCATTTGACTTAATGAGCTATCAACAAGTACACCTCCTTTTTGTGCAATATCGAGAGAACTGCCAGCACTACCTGCAGCTTCAAGGCTATGAGTGGACACCTCAGCTGCTGATGCTGATAACTCTTCAATTGCTGATGCAATTAGGCTCATTTGCTCAACTTGAGATGCAATACTGTTTGACATGTCAGCATTAGCGCAATAAATATTGTGGGCGTCATCTGAAACGTCTTTAATTGATTCCGCCGTCCTGTTTAATGTGCCCGTAAGTGAATAATTCATCGTATTGAGAGCTTCAGTTAAAGCCGAAATCTCGTCATTCCCTTTTATCTCTAATGGCGCGCTAGACAGATTATTACTTGATATCTCTTGAGCCTTCTTAAGTAAGGGCACAATCCGACTCAACAAATCATTACTAAACCTCCATCCCATCAATAATGAAACTAGCAAAGAAACAACGGCCCCAACGAATAAAATTTTAACTTGCATCGCAGAGTCATTGACTAAAGCTTCGACATCGTTAGCTAACAAGCGATCTTGTGAAATTCTCATTTCCTTTAAATAGCCAAGTGCCAATTTTGCATTTGGAGCAGCCTCGGTGCCAAGTAAATAATTCGCTTGATTCCAACTATCATCAGCTCTAAGCTTGAACATTTGGGATGGAAGATTAGAAAATTCTTGTCGTACATTTTGGTAGATTAACCATTGCTGTTGTTGCGTATCTGAAAATAAATAGCTTAAATCATTCATTATTTGATCATAACGATTTTGATTTATTTGCCATTTCACAAAGAAGTTATCTTTAAAAACCTCATCGCCAGACAATAAATAAGCACGGATATTGGCAAGACCATTAGCAAAAGATCTGTGCGAATCAGCTAATAGCTTAAGTAATAATTTTCGTTCGGAAATTGGAGGTAAAGACGATTCCAAGTCAATAATTTTCGTTAACACACTTAAAATTACACTTGCGCGGGGAGCGGCCTCATCTAACAGTAATTGATATGAGGGAATATTCTCAGGCGATTGAGCTATATCCTCAACCTTTTTCTGGGCAACTTTAAACTTGCTCAAAACTTGTTTTAAATTACTATATATCTCAATATTTTTCGGCACAGTCCAATTAACGGACAATAGATCAAATATCGCTAAACTTCGATCTATGTCGTCCCAAGCATTCTGTCTTTTCTGCTTCATAATTTTAGACTTATCAGGATCAGAACCTAAAATCATATAACCACGAAGTGCTGCTAAAGAAGTATTAATTCCATTGTTAATGTCTTTCCCAGCCAACACAGTTGTTAATCTTAAATTAACAACTCTTTGTTGTGTGTCGGTTACTTGAGAGACATAATAATAATTATAAGCTGTTGTTATTAACAGCACGATAAAAATTGCACCAAATGCAATCGCTAATTTAATTCGGAGAGACCCTTTCATATACATTCCTTGTAAATTTAGTATTTCAACCAAGCTAATGACGCGGATCAAAAAAATTACACGCCAATAAAAATCCATTAGTACACAACTTACTATTTGTTCAAATAAAAAACAATGATTACAATAAACAAAATAATAATTTATTATTAGATCTCTGCAATAACCTTTTAAAAGGTTTAAATTAAATTTGCACACATGCTAATTACAACTACAATTATTTTGGAAGGATATTTTCACTTACTAGTGATAGGTAGCATAATGAAGCCAACAGACAATAGAAGAGATGGCGTAAGAGTCGTTGTTAGCGAGGAGATCGAAGGGATTATTTTTTCAGATGATGGCTTTCCTGATTTTTGTAATAAATTTGTTATTAACATGGGAGGAATAAAAATAAGCCATCTTATAGAGCATCACGAAGACAATAAGCTTAATGTTTGTTTATTTCACGAAGACGGTAGTAACCTTTCTATTGACAGTCAATTTATTAAATCGACAGATGATACAACTATCATTAGATTTAGCCATTTATCTTACGAGCAGAGATTTACCTTAAATAAGATGTTAACCCTTCAGCAAACCAACGATATTCTTTAATACGACACGCTTACTAGCTAGTGATTCGACTATATTGATTTAATACCAATTCATTAAAGATGTGATCTAATGATTGCATCTTTAAACACCTTGAAAATTAATGTCTTTAATAGAATTAAACGATTAGCCAAAGCTGAAAAAAGTGCCAAACAAGAATTCGATACTTAGCGGCGTGCCTATTTGTGGAAGGTAAATCGAGAGCTGATATGGCGCGATATCTTAAAGTAGCTAGAGGGAGCGTTAATAAGTGGGTCAAAAATTACTTAGATAACGGCACTGATGGGCTGGTTGATGCTGTACACAATGGCCGCCCATCTCAATTATCTAAAGACCAGCTTAAACAATTGAAGCAATTTATAGATAATAGCAGTAGTTCTGATAAAGGTGGCTATTTACAAGCCGCTCACGTCACCCGAAATACAATGAAGAGGCTCAAACCTTTTTTAAAAACCTTTCTACTGGAAACGATCCGTAACATCCCAGGTCATGTATCACTTGCTCTTGTCGATGTATGGTTTCAAGACGAAGCTCGATTCGGACAACAAAATACAAACTCGGATTTGGGCACCAAAAGGCACCAGACCAAGAGCGGTTAGGCAACAACAGTTTAAATATGTCTACTTTTTTGGAGCCGTCTGTCCTAGTAATGGTCAAACTCAGGCAATCATAGCACCGTGTAGTAATGGCGATATTATGAAAGAGCATCTAGCTCTTATTTCACAAAATACGGCACCAGAACGATATGCAGTTGTTATTATGGACGGTGCAAGTTGGCATCAATCATATTTAGCGGATGATTTTGATAATCTATGCATCATTAAACTTCCGCCGTACTCACTGGAATTAAACCCAGTAGAGCAAATTTGGCAATGGATGCGACAAAACGAAATAGCTAATCGTTGCTTTGATGGATATGAGGACATTGTCGATAAATGTAGCAAAGCATGGAATCGATTTAGAGAAGACAAGAATCGCGTGAAGAAACTGTGCAATCGGGACTGGATCAATCTGGTCAATTGATTAATGTAATTGGTAT
>JABSRS010000148.1 GCA_013214885.1 Gammaproteobacteria bacterium | reverse complement strand
CATGTCTAGAATCACGAATATTACGACCACGAGTAGGGATTTTTGGCTCATTCACTAACGCGAATGATTTACAAGGAAGGGTTAGATATTTAGTCCCATTGATACTAATCTCAACACCATTTTGCAGCTGTGACATTACTTCTACGGTGATCGCTCCATCAACTTGCACGTAGTACTCCTTTTCTATCCCTTTGTCTCTGACTTTGTAGCTCATCATACCGTCGGTTGTCAGTAACAATAAACCTTCTGAGTCGTGATCTAATCGCCCAATCGCCATCGTTTTATCGGGGAAGTTAAATAGCTCGCCTAGTAGATGTTTCTTCTTTCGAGATTCGGGTAAAAACTGACTTAAAAAACCATATGGCTTAAATATTTTGAAGTGCTGGTGATTTTGGCTTGGCTCATCGAGCACTGTTAAACTGGTTTTATTAGTGGTTGGCATTAAACATACTTATTCTCTACATAGTTGCTTTACTTGCTCAGCATCAAGCTTAGTGATCTAGCAAAGTTGTTTTTCGTAAAAAGTTTTTGGGTGTCCCTTATTATATCACAATCATTTGGTACTTAGAGTCGATAAAAACAGAGCGAAAACATGGCCAACCGATGAAGTGATCGGCAGTGGTATCATTTTATAAAGGACATATATGTCAATTTTAATTTCACATTGGGCGTCATAAAAGAGTAATAAAACTTACCTATACTTGACAAAGAAATAGGGGATATACGTGAAAAATAAACTTTTAAATATTATAGAAAACAAAGCAATTACTACGGTTTTTCAACCGATATTCAATGTACAAACTAAAACTATTTTCGGTTATGAAGCACTCACTCGTGGCCCAGAAAATACTGAATTGTACTCACCAGACAAACTTTTCAATTATGCAACGCAGCACGACTTATTGTCTGAACTAGAAATCTTATGCAGAGATAAAGCGATCACCCGCTTTGCTGAGCTGAAACTACAGGGTAAATTATTTTTAAATATTAGCCCATTAGTATTGCTAAGTAACAATCATCCTCAAGGTGAAACTGTCAAGTTTGTCCAGAAAGCAGGCTTGAGTTGTGAGAAAATTGTGATAGAACTAAGTGAAAAATATCCAATGCCAAATGACAGTACGCTGAGCGATGCACTAGAGAAATATCGTCAATTTGGTTTCGATGTTGCTATCGACGATTTAGGCGCAGGATATTCTGGTTTGAAGTTATGGAGCCAGCTGCGACCAGATATGGTAAAAATAGATCGCTACTTTGTGGAGAACTGCCATCAAGACAGTTTTAAGCTTAAGTTTTTAAAAGCTATATTTGACTTAGCACTATCAGCAAAAACTCAAGTCATCGTTGAAGGGATCGAAACCCTTGATGAGTTTGAGTTACTGCAAAACCTAGGTATGGTGTATGCACAAGGATTTTATTTAGCGAGACCAGCGCTTAAACCTATCAGAAATTATCCTAAATACCTTAATGCTGATTACCAATGTACAACCTGAACTTTTAAGTGGCTGTTACTTAATAACTTAGTCGTGTTTAGCGTTCCTTTTTAATTGTTCATCGCTTAACCAATAGCCACTTCGCACCTGATTATTTGAATAAAGCCATTGAGCAAGATGCTGTTGCGACATAGCGGTCTAAATATTACCGCTATGATGATCGTGTATTAAATCCACCACTAATTCTCATTCAAGTTCAGATTGACTATCTTCATCTGGAACGGCCAATGGCCAGCCGCCAAGTGATTGCCATTGGTTAACAATGTGACAAAACAGCTCTGCGGTACGTTCTGTGTCATACAAAGCGCTGTGAGCCTCTTTGTTATCGAACGCGATCCCAGCAGCCCGGCATGCTTTTGCTAATACCGTTTGTCCTAACGCTAGTCCTGATAACGTGGTGGTATCAAAGGTGACAAATGGGTGAAACGGGTCACGCTTTAATCCGCTACGTTTAGTGGCAGCTTTAAAAAATGCATTATCAAAGGCGGCATTATGTGCCACTAATATTGCGCGGTGACAGTCAGCAGCTTTCATCGCTTTTCTGACGTGTTTAAATAAGTCGTGGAGGGCGTCTTTTTCACTAACCGCACCACGTAGCGGGTTGTAAGGATCAATACCCGTGAAATCGAGAGATGCTTGCTCTAAATTGGCACCTTCAAAAGGTTCGATATGGTAATGATGAGTATGGGCGATCGACAATACACCATCCTTGTCCATGTCTAGGATACTGGCGGCTAATTCTAATACCGCATCGGTTTGGGCATTAAATCCAGCGGTTTCAATATCGATGACAATGGGGAAGTAGCCACGAAATCTTTTGCTAAATAGGGTCTGTGGTGTAGGCTCTGACATGGTTAATTGATTTTCTTGAAGTATCTATAGGGCTATTATCTTTTATTCTTGGTTATTTCGCTAGCATCGAGACAAAAAATAATTTTATACTAAAGAAGTTGGTAAGTTAGCCGATAAGATTATTATCTAGATATATTTGAGAAATAGACATGACCACATTGCCTAAAGTGACGTTAATATCATTGATTGTTACATTAACTTTTCCAGTTAATGGGATGATGCGTAGCTATTCGGCGTCTATTTCGGATTCTAGCTGGTCATTGATCCAAAATACGCCTACTGCGTGTGTACTACAGCATAACATTCCCCGTTATGGCTCAGCTAACTTTGCCAGTGTGGCCAATAAGCGCGTTAATTTAGATTTTGAGTTAGACATGGTGAACTTACCAGAGCGTAGTACATCGGTTGAATTACGCAGTGAGCCACCATTGTGGCGGCCAGCCGTCGCCTCGTCCAAAATCACTAAGCTAGCGTTTTATCAGCGTTTTAATGGTGAAGTTGTTGGTGATAAGGCATGGACTATGTTGTATGAATTAGAAAAGGGCATGGTTCCAACCTTTTATTATCAGGATTGGTACAGTAACAAAGACCAGATTAAAGTTGCTTTGTCTGCGGTTAATTTCGCGCCGCAGCATTTACAATTTATGGACTGTGTTAGTAAATTATTGCCTTACAGCTATGAAGACATTGCCTTTACAACCTTAAATTATCGCAAAAACACTCAAATACTCGATCCGCGTTCGCAAAAAAAATTAACGATGATCCAGCAATTTTTAAAATATGAGCCTGAGTTAGAATTAGTGTTAATTGACTCGTATACCGACAGCTATGGCGGTCGTTATAAGAATGAAATGTTATCAAAGCAACGTGCTGGTACGATGAAAGAGCTGCTTGAAAAAGCAGGGATCCCAGCACAAAAAATAATCGTTAATGGCTATGGTGAAAAGCGCCACATTGCTTCAAATGAAAAGATTCATGGTCGTAATGCTAACCGGCGTGTTGTGATCACCATGAGTCGTGGCTATTAAACGTATTGTTAACCTAGCCCTTGTCCTGCGTGTTTATTCGCGATCAGTTCTATTTTATAGCCATCGGGATCTTCAACAAAAGCAATGACCGTGCTGCCACCTTTGACTGGTCCTGGCTCGCGACAGATCACCGCCCCAGCCTGTTGTAACTGCTGACAGGTGTGATAAATATCATCACAGCCAATAGCAAGGTGACCAAAAGCACTGCCATGCTCATAACTAGTGGTGTCCCAGTTGTAGGTTAACTCAAGTACCGTCCCTTGGGATTCGTCTTGATAGCCTAAGAAGGCAAGAGTATAGCGATATTGTTCGTTAGTTGATTCTCTTAATAGTGTCATGCCCATTAAGTTAGTATAAAACTCAATTGACCGTTCAAGGTTGCCAACGCGCAACATGGTGTGGAGTAATCTCATTATTTATGTCCTTATTCGTCAGGGTAGACTTTATCTTTAAATTCACATAGATCTTCAATCAAACAAGAACCACAGCGTGGTTTGCGCGCAATACAGGTATAACGACCCAATAAAATCAGCCAATGGTGGACATCAACCATAAACTCGCTAGGAATGACCTTTAGTAGCTTTTGCTCTACTTGGTCGACGTTTTTACCCATCGCCAGCTTAGTACGATTCGATACCCGAAAAATATGCGTATCAACGGCGATAGTTGGCCAGCCAAAAGCGGTATTTAACACAACATTAGCCGTTTTTCGGCCAACGCCAGGCAATGCTTCTAACGCGGCTCTGTCTTGTGGAGGCTAACCAGCATTTGACAGGCTTTATGGACATTGACGGCTTTGGTGTTATATAGGCCAATGGTCTTAATGTATTCTTTTAGACCATCAACCCCTAAATCAACTATTTGTTGTGGCGTATTAGCGACAGGGAATAGCTTACGGGTCGCTTTATTCACACTAACATCGGTTGCTTGTGCTGATAAGGTAACAGCGACCAATAGCTCAAACGGCGAATTAAACTCTAATTCGGTTTCAGGGTGCGGATTATCGTCGCGTAGGATCTCTAATATCTGTTGGCGTTTTTGTTTATTCATCGTTAACTTACTTTGCTTACGCGCACGCGTTGCGGCTTTTGAACTTCAACTGGCTTTTCTATCATCGCTTCGACTTTAGTGTTTAAGGAGTTTTTTAGGGCAATAATAAAACCCATTGCCACAAATGCGCCAGGAGGCAACATGATAAATAGAAAGGATTGGTCGATTGCTATTAGCTCGATGCGTAGTGACGATGCCCAGGGGCCTAATAATAAATCAGCGCCATCAAACAAGGTCCCTTGACCTAATATTTCACGAATAGCGCCGAGCACCACCAACACCAGAGTGAAGCCGACGCCCATAATAAAACCGTCGTAAATTGAAGGTAATAATTGGTTCTTAGAGGCATAAGCCTCAGCGCGACCAATAATAATACAGTTGGTGACGATTAACGGCAGAAATATCCCTAATGACTGATACAGTCCATAGGCATAAGCATTAAAAAGTAGTTGAACACAAGTGACAAAGCCAGCAATGATCATCACAAAGATTGGGATCCTAATTTCACGGGGGATCCAATGCCTAACTAATGAAACGGTCGCATTAGAGCCAACCATTACCGCAATGGTCGCTACGCCCATGCCTAGCGCGTTAGTTAGGGTCGATGTCACCGCCAGGAGTGGACATAATCCTAATAGCTGAACCAGCCCAGGATTATTTTTCCACAACCCTTGCCATGTTAACTCGGCATATTTATTCATTATTTATCTCCGCAACGTTGGGGTTGTGCAAATAGCTGCGCTTTGTTTAATTCGAAATAAACCAAGGTGTTCTTCACTGCAGCAACCACGGCACGGGGAGTAATTGTAGCCCCCGTAAATTGATCAAATTCACCGCCGTCTTTCTTAACTTGCCAGCGTTGATCTCGATGATCGGTAATGCTTTTCGTGGCAAAAGAATTGATCCAGTCCGATCTCGATAATTCGATTTTGTCACCAAGGCCAGGGGTTTCTTGATGGCTTAATGTCCGCACGCCAGTCACTGTGCCATCGTAAGAAATACCAACAATAAGATAAATATTACCGTTATAGCCATTGGGCGCGATAGTTTCTAACGCAGCAGCAACGGGAACGTCATCATTAAATGCTAAAAAAGCCCGTTGGGTTTTGCTGCTGCCCAAAAACTGCTGAGACAGTGTTGGCACGCAATGCAAAAATAATTTGTTGTTGTAGCTAGCTCTAGGGATAACCTGATCGAGAGTTTTTAATAGCTGCTTACGTTCTTGTTCGTCAATTTTGTCTTTGGTTAAATGCTGAGTTATACCAACGATAGTGGTGATCACTAGCGCAAAACTGGCAAGAATTAATCCGTTCTTGGTTATTATTTTATTCATTATTGGCTCTTTTGCCGTAACTTGTTGGCTTTGAGTAGTAATCAATCACTGGAACCACCATGTTGGCCAGTAATACGGCAAAGGCGATCGCATCTGGAAATCCGCCGAAGGTTCGAATGACATAAACTAAAAAGCCAATCAGTGCGCCAAATATTAAGCGGCCCTTATTACTGCGGTCCCAGGATCGGTTGCGATAAAGAAAGCCCCAAACATGGTGGCACCACTAAGGAGATGAAATATTGGCGTCGCATGGCTGTCAGGGTCGAGTAAATAACCCAGTAATGAAAAGAATAATAACGAGCCGATAACGGCACACGGGATGTGCCAGCGAATAACCTTAAGTTTAATTAAAGCGAGACCACCAATAGCAAACGCAACATTAACCCATTGCCAGCCGATGCCTGCGATATCACCAAATATTGATTTTGACATGCTTTCACCACTGGTTAAACCAAGGGTCAAATCTGTCTTTAATGTATCGAGTGGCGTTGCCATGGTGATCCCGTCAATGCCATGGCGTAATTCATTAACCGTTAACCCCGATGAGGTATAACCAGTAAAAATGGCACTCAGGTAATCGATAAAAGAAAAGCTATGGAGACTTAGTTCAAGCGGCACCATCCAATTGGTCATAGCGACAGGGAAAGAAATTAATAATAAAACATAGCCAATCATCGCGGGATTAAATAAATTAAAACCAAGTCCACCATATAACTGTTTAGCGACAATAATCGCAAAGGCAGTGCCGATAATTCCAACCCACCAGGGTGCCAGCGGGGGAATTGACAGTCCCAACAATACGCCAGTCAGTAAGGCGGTATTATCTTTGAGATTAATCGCAATATTCTTGCTACGAATTTTAAGAATTACGGCCTCGCAGATTAGTGCGGTAATACTGCAAATGGCGACTTGAAATAATACCCCATAGCCAAAGAAATAAATTAAGGTCGCGAAGGCTGGTAAAGTCGCGAGAATAACATGACGCATCATGCGAGATGTATTGCTACTGCCTAGTCTGTGAGGTGACGGAGTCACTGATAAATACATGTTTTTACCTGTTATGTCTGATCGTTATTGTCATTGGATTCAATTTTGCTGGCCGCTCTTTTTGCCTTGGCTCTGGCAATAGCAGCAGCAACACGGGCTTTTTGCGGATCAACCTCTTGAGCTGGTGATTCGCTGTCGGTGTTAACTACTGGCTGGTCATTAACTTGCTGTTGCTGCGCTCGTTTGGCCTTAGCTCGGGCAATGGCAGCAGCGACGCGGGCTTTTTGTGGATCAACATCGCTAGCTGGGCTTTCAGCTTGCTGAGCCTTTTTGGCTTTCGCTCGGGCAATCGCGGCAGCGACGCGGGCTTTTTGCGGATCAACATCGCTAGCAGCTGGGCTTTCAGCATCAGTGCTACTGGTCAATTGGTTCTCAGCTTGTTGAGCTTTTTTCGCCTTGGCTCTGGCAATCGCCGCAGCGACCCGATCTTGAGGGTTAACCTCTTGAATATCTCCGCTATTAGCTGCGGCTTTCTTGGCCTTGATTCTTGCAAGTGCGGCAGCGACAACATCACCATCGCTATTGGCTGACATTGATTTTTGGCGCGCTTCAGCTGCTTTTTTACTGCGCTCAAGACGCTCTAATTTGTCACGTTCAAGGCGCTGATTTCTTAGCTCAAAGCGTTCTTTTGCGCGGTCAGCTTGGCGTTGTTCTTGCTCGTTTTTACGGATATCCGATTTGGCAATGCGATAATATTGAACCAACGGGATGCTGCTCGGGCAAACATAAGCGCAGGCTCCGCATTCGATACAGTCAAATAGGTCATGATCTTTGAGTTTCTGGTGATCTTGGTCTTTTGCATACCACACTAATTGCGCTGGTAATAAATCAGCTGGGCACACCTGTTCGCAATCGCCGCAGCGGATACAGTTTTGTTCTGCGGGTGCATCTGGCAATTCAGCGTCACTAGCGACGATAATACAATTGGTCGCTTTTAAGATTGGGGCATTAATCTGATGAAGGGAAAACCCCATCATCGGGCCGCCGATAATGACTTTTTGTTTGGCTTGGGCGGTGAATTTTGCATCAATTAACAGCTGCTC
>JABSRS010000147.1 GCA_013214885.1 Gammaproteobacteria bacterium | reverse complement strand
TTATCGGGATAAAATTTACTATTTTGTTGACCCATTAGATAGGATTTTATTTTTACATATTATCTTAAATTAGCGCTATATCATTTATAAATTATTTCTAAAAAAGACAGTTTGTAATAATGATAAGTTTGTTGATTTAGCGATAGATCATTTATATATCGCTTTGGAAGGAAAATATCAAAATCTGAAATTATGCCGCAGTGATCAAGCCTCAGACATACTGACTGATATTATGCATGGGGATCGTTTATATCGACCTGAAAAACAAGTGTCGCTAGATTACTCTAATAAGATGGAATTTAACCAAGAAAACCTAGTTACTGCATTAATTCGAGAGAGTGCTGAGATCACCAATAAAGCATTTGAAACAATGGTTCCACATCCAAAGTTTTTGGCGATGTTAAAGGGTAATATAGGGGAGCACATATTTCGTTTGCTGCTCGGTAAACTAGATATTATTTCGCTAGGTAACGATGAGGTTATCGAAAAGGTTGGTCGTCGAGCATATGAGCTTTTTGATTTCTATATTGAAGTCGATTGCACTTTAATATGCGTTGACGTTAAAAATTGGTCATCAACTCTGGATAAAACTTCGTTATCGAAAAAAACTCATCGTAATGCTATTTCAAAAATAAAGACTATTAATGATTTTGCTGAGAAACGCTTTGAGCGAATAGATTTCCTTTATTTAAATGGAAGGTTAGAAAATAATCCTTTGAACCATGAGCAAGAGGCAAGTGAAAACAGTCAATTGTTTTATCTCAATATGTTCAAAGAGAACTCAGGTTATGCTTCTAAGCAGAAAAGAGATAGCGAAGGTGAGCTTACCAAATATTATTCTGGAAGCTACCTTAAACAAAAAATAGTATTAAACCCTTTAATGCTAAGTCTACTTCAAGGAGATAAAAAGTGATTGGAAATAGTGTTTTTCAGGCTGTAGACGTGCCTAGCGCTAAAACAAATGTGTTTGATCTTTTGGATGAAACAAGTGCGCTAATACGAAAGTTATTGGAGTCTATTCAACATGGTTTATATGTAACATATAAATATAAAAAATTTATAAAAAACGACGAATCTACAGCACAACTCGAACAACGTATCCATATGGATATTAAGGCAGTCATTCGCTCTGAACTTTCGCTGCTTGACTCTGATAGTGTTCATTATCAAACGGCAAGGTTTTACAACGATGGTGCCATTATCGTTTACTTTTTTTACTTGTCTCCGATCCCAGTATCTAAAGAAGGATTAATTGAACAGATTGAAATACTAAGTGAAAATAGAAAAAAGCAGTTGATAAATGGTCTATTGGGCCTTCATCTTAAGTCTGAATTTATAGGTCAAGCGAAAGAACGATTTGAATTTCCTCCTAGTTTTTTTAACTCTGAGCTTTACATCAGTGTTAAAGCATCCGGAAAAGAAAAGAAAGACGGTAGAGCTTATTTAGAAGCATTAAAGCCTGAACTGTTTGTATCTCAGACTAACGAGTTAGTATTTAAACTGGTCAAGAAGGTTTTTAAAGCGCAGCGTATTGATGGTGTTTGCGCTGATGTAGACGATACCCAAGTTCTTTTTAAGAATAAAGAGCGAGCTTATAGAGCTGTTTCCGAAGTTAGTGCAACAAAGTATTCAAAACGTAAATTCATGTCGTTTGGGCCTAACTATCCAGAGTCTATTAATTATGCGCAAAACCTTATTTCCGATACGCTTGAAGGTTTATTAGTTAGGCTAGGTATTGTATATAGCACTAGAGAGTTTAAGGCAACACACGTTTTGGACTCATTTATTGAAGCCGATAAGAAAATCCAATCTGATATTGTCATTATTGATAATACTGGTGCTGAATTTGAAAAAGATAAGAATGACAGGGTAGTGAGTCAGATAGTTTCAGAGTTCAAAGAGAACAATCCAACAGTAACGACGCACACGCCTACACTTGGTGAAATGGATGTTAACAAAAGTTATTTAATTTTAAATGCTAGCAATGCCAAAGCTAGCGGCAGCATTTCATCTAGCAATACTACTACAGTATTGAATACGTTCTGGGATGCTTATCGAAAAACGCGGCCCGATCTAAGACGTTCATTAGATTACTATACTCAATTGAAAATAGCTCGTTTCGAAGAGCAAGGCCCCTATGTCATTCAAGGATTAAATATCTTTGATGGTGAGCGAGATGCTCTTGATCGAAAAACAGGGGAGAGTTTTGCAGTTTCACCTCATAAACTAAATCGGATTAGATCTGAGCTGTGGCTAAAATCACAGGTGTTTAGGTATAGCGAACTTCACGATATAAACTTACCTGATGGGAAATTCACTCTGATTTATATTCGAAGTTTATTTGGTAGGAAAATGAATTTCTTTGCATCTATTGTGGATGTTAATATTGAAAATAATAACTTGATTATTACTGCTAATAATATCGTGAATTCTGAAATGCGTTTGCGATTGGAATTCGCTTTTATCGGGGAGCGGAAAGTATTTAATGATAGCTTTTATATATATGATAGGGGCGAAAATACGCTACTTACTTCGTATAGTTCTGATAGAGTCCCTCAGATAATTGGTAATACTGAAGTTGATAATATTTCACTGGTTGAGAGTGAGGTTCATACAGTGAATAGGCAAAGTGGCACAGGAATATCTGTACTGCCTTATTATTTATTGCCAAAAGAGCGCAAGCAATATCACCATATTTACTTACAAGAACGAGGTCCTGATTTATTGTATTTCGTTGCGCCTAAGCAGCGGCCAAATCAAGACATCGCCAAGCAAAATCGTATCTATAATTTACTAACATTTGATGACCAAGGGAATTTATTAAAGGCACTAGAACAACCTGTTACGCAAATGTTTTTAAGCTCGTTTACTGAGGATATTTTGCGAATTAATGAAGTTAGTAAAAGTTCTTTATTAGAGAAAATTGCTAAGTTATATATTGAAAATTAGCTGGCACAGTGTGCAGGCGCTGAAAAAAGACCGAACGATTACTTCTAATGAATAATGGTTCGGTCTTACCCACCCCTATCCCATATTACTTTGGATTGCTTCAGTTACTTAGCGTACTGTTCACCTAGCCAATGGCAAATCACAAAGCACCGGAAATGTTAAAATACGACCTAAAACACTGGTGGTTTCAGATGGCACCGCAATAGCGTTAACATCTTAGTTCAGCTGTAGTTACCAGCTACGAATGGAGGAATTCCTCCGGAGATTTTGGGTTTCTATATTATCTACTTTTCTGCTTCCAGGTCAATAATATCTTTGGATTGAAACCCTTGCTTTAATAGTGTTTGTCTAGCAATAAACCGCAATTCTGTAACGCACTCGGGGAAAGCGTATTTTAATGGGTTATCTCTCTCAGTTAAGGCGATTGATAATTTATCTATTTCCTGAATAATATCATCAGGGTGAAGGTCTTGATTAATAAAAATAGTATTCCAGTTGGCATCTTCATTGTCACTGTGTGATAACGTTTGTAGATATCTATCTAGCAAGGGAATTTTATTAATATCTAGGCCATTGCGTAACTGAGTGATCAGGTGATATTTGTTATGCTGTTGTAGAACAATAAGACGCATGAGGGCCACTTTAGCAGGTCGTTTATTAATATTTGCATGTATCCGTATGCAATACTTAAACAGCACTTCACCTGTAAGTTTGTAGAATTCCAATTTATTATTAGTTTCTTGAAATAAAAGATGCTCTATTTTTCTTTTTAATAAATCACCGTATTCTTTTATAAGGTGTCCCATCTGCCTTTCAGTCGCTAAGGCTGTACCATTGCGCCACTTCGATACTAACGCAACAGACTTCCGACTTAAACCAGCCAGCTCGGCGATGTCCTGGTTTGTCATCCCATGCTCAATAGCAATTCTTACAAGTCGCTTAGTATCCTTGCATTTCCTATCAACTCTTTGTTCTATCATTGATTACTTCCATTTGTGGCTGGTGGAGAGCTATTCTCCACCAAAATAAGGGATTAGTCATCCTCTGAATCATCATCTCCTACATAGCTATCATTATTTGGATTATGAGCATCAGACCAGTCATCCATATCTGCGTCGTTGTTTGGGTTGTTTATATCAGACCAAACATCTAATTCATCTTGTGACATATTTGACATAATAATTCTTCCTATTTATTTTACTGTTGATGGTTAGATTTGTTCGAGTTTAGTTTACAGCTCCAATTACTTAACATTTCTTGATTGTCAATATTGTAGCTAGGTGTTCCTGTCCGACTCCAATTATCTAACATTTCTTGGTCCTCACTATTGTATCTAGGCATTCCATTATTGTTGTTAGACTGGATTGACTTGTAATTGTCTATCATTGCTGTTCTCCAAAGTTAATTTCTAGTGAAATAATAGCGAGCAGGACAAATATAATGAAGTGATGGGGTTGTGATGTTTTAGTGAAAACGAGTGATAATTGATGATAAATGGGACGACTCAATGAATTAACCAACTTAATTAACATATTGAGTGGTTTTTGAACGAGGACTTTAACTACTATTAACCAACTTAATTACGAGAAATGGCTTTGAAATTACCATCACATCTATTTTGAGTTAACCAACTTAATTCCACGTCCCCAGTTAATGATCACGACATATCAAGTTGGAAACCGATTAGCTGATATGTCAGGTTGATTTTAGAAAGCGAGTACTGCGAAAGTGGTGCTTGCTTTTTTGTTGGTAACTGAAAGTTTAATTGATGTAAAGTTACGACAGGTCAAGTTGATTGTCGCCTAATACGCAGCTGTAAATTGCTTTTATCTGCGATGTTTTTTACAATATGCTCCTGATATTATCCTTTATTATCACCGTCTATTAATTGTTGTTAATATTTATCGCTACGTAGATTTAAATTGATGAAAAAACGCCTCCAACTTACCTTACTGTTATCATGTATTTTGATGCTTTGCTCTCATAGCATTAATGCTATTGGTGAAGTTGGTGTTTGGAGTGCAGCGTATGCGCTAGAAGAACCTTTCAGCGCAACCGATAATGATGATCTTGACGGCGCCTTATCCAAAACTTCTTTATTTACAGCCTTCCTCTTACTCGAACAACAACAATCATTTTTTGACAGCAACACTAAAAAAGTACGGTTAACCCACTGTTTTATACGCGCCCCTCCAAAATACAATATTTAAGAATTCACAACACTAACAACAACATTAATTGACCAAGCGGTTATAGGCTTTTGGTGTCTGTAACTTATGAGCTAAGGCTGAATTCGTAATTATATTCAGCATGTTTAATGCTACGCCATTTTTTAAAACTTAAATATCAACCTGAATAAGGGAGTTAACCAAACTTGAAAATACTATTTATCACATTGCTTTTCTATTGCTTGAGTGCAACAACTGCTGTTGCCTCAGAGGAAGCGGTTAGTCATTTAGATATGACATCATCAACATTAGGGTTTATCGCCTTAATTGTCTTTATTATCGGTTACGCGCTGGTCATTGCTGAGGAGTTTATTCATTTACGAAAATCTAAACCCGTATTGTTGGCTGCTGGGATTATTTGGATCTTGGTCGCTGTGTTGGCGAAAAGTAAAGAACATGGCACAGAAATAGTTGAGCAGGCATTAAATCATAACTTATTGGAATACTCTGCTTTATTACTGTTCCTACTGACCGCGATGATTTATGTCAATGCGATGACCGAGCGCAATGTCTTTGAAGCTTTAAGAACTTGGTTAATAAAAAGAGGCTATAGCTACAAAAAACTATTTTGGATCACTGGGTTTTTAGCTTTCTTTATTTCACCTGTGGCAGATAATTTAACCACCGCTTTATTAATGGGAGCAGTGGTATTAGCTGTTGGTGCTGATAAGCCGAAATTTGTATCTTTAGCGTTTATTAATATTGTTGTCGCGGCTAATGCTGGTGGGGCATTTAGTCCGTTTGGTGATATTACTACGCTAATGGTTTGGCAATCGGGCCATGTAGACTTTTTTGGTTTTTTTGCTTTATTCATTCCTGCACTGATTAACTTCCTCTTACCAGCCGCGATAATGAGCTTTGCTGTTCCCAATGAAACACCAAAAGCCTCAGACGAAGAAGTATTGTTAAAAAAAGGTGCAATATCAATATGCTTACTATTTCTTTGTACAATAGCTACGGCGGTAATTTTTGAACAATTTTTACACCTACCGCCATTTTTGGGGATGATGACGGGTTTATCATATTTATTCTTTTTCTCGTATTATGTAAAACTATCAGAAAAAAAATTGGCTGACAGTACCACTGAATTTAATATTTTCAATAAGGTAGCTAAAGCTGAATGGGATACATTATTATTCTTTTTTGGTGTTATTTTCTGTGTTGGCGGTTTAGGTACTATCGGGTATTTAGCTGATGTTTCACATTTATTATATGATGGCTTCGGTGCTACTAATGCAAATATTGTTGCAGGGATACTTTCTGCAATAGTCGACAATATTCCCGTTATGTTTGCTATTTTGACCATGAACCCAGAGATGGATGTTTTTCAATGGTTGCTGGTAACAATGACCGCTGGCGTCGGTGGTAGCTTATTGTCAGTTGGCTCTGCCGCAGGCGTTGCATTAATGGGGCAATCAAAAGGTATGTACAGCTTCTTTAGTCATATGAAATGGAGTTGGGCTATCGCACTTGGTTATGCTGCTAGCATATATGCCCACTTCTTGATTAATGGTTAATGTGAAGTTCTAACTTTAGCGACCTAACAGAGGTTGCTAATTAGCGCTAAATTATTATCTAACCTAGCCCACTTTGTGTCATCAAGGTGGCCGCTGGGGTTTGAACTTCCATTTCACTTTTTAGCCAGTCGGTAAAAATCTTTAAACGCGCTATTTTTACGGTATTGGCATCAAATACCAAGTAGCGTTTGACCACATTTGGGTGAGGGATATTTACAGGAATCATCAGTTGGCCAGATTCTAATTGTTCAATACATAAATAGCGGGCGGCTAATGTGAAACCGTGACCACTTAGTACAGCATTTAACGCCATGTCAGTGCTGTGAACGTGCGTCCATTGTTGATGTTCTCGGTAGGCTTTTACTCCAGCAGACTCAAACCAAGAAGCCCAGTCATATGCGCCTGGATTTTCTAGGCTGACTAACCAAGTTTGCAGTAGATCGGCTGGTGCATGGAAGTTTTGTGTATCTGCTAACTGCGGCGAGCACACTGGGTAGACAGGATCTTCACCAAAATACTCGCAGACATATTCAGCGTCGGTACTTTCTTTAACGTTGGCGCAAAAGCGGATAGCAAGATCAATATGTTGCTGTTTAAGATCGTCAAAACCAGCTGACGACAAGACACGTATTTTTATCTCTGGATGCTGGGCTAAAAATTTATGCAATTTTGGCATCAGCCATAATGAAGTAAATGCTTGGGTTGACGTTATGGTTAAACTGCCAGCAACTCCTTCATTTTTTATCTCATTTAAGCTTTTTTTCAATATTGAGAATGCCTGTTTTGAGGCGTAAAACAACGTCTGCCCTTGCTGGGTGAGCAGCATTTGTTTGTTTTTTCGTAAAAATAATTGGCTACCAACAGCCGCTTCCAATTGACGCATCTGTTGACTGACCGCAGCTTGCGAGATACATAATTCAGCGGCGGCTTTACTATAGCTTTGATGCCGTGCTGCACACTCAAAGCTATGTAATATATTTATATTTTTTAAAATACTTTTCATAACAATACTGAATAAATGGTAATAGATACTTTGTATTATAAGCACAGCTTATAGTATAAATCGATTTTTATCGTTGGTCTTTGTTAAGCGCTGGCAGCACAATTACTGCTAACAACCAAGCACGCCCATTTATTTTGGGCAATAGCAAAGAGACTATTACTATGAAAATACAACAATTCAACGCATTACACCAACAAGCTAGCCCTTTAATGATTTGTAACGT
>JABSRS010000146.1 GCA_013214885.1 Gammaproteobacteria bacterium | reverse complement strand
GAGCCAATTTAGTTACTTAGCGTTAATATTAATCAGCGTTTGCTGGAAGTTTAACGACATTAAGCAATCAATTATAACGGTGATAGCATCAGGTAATAATGCAGGGTAAATCGGTGCCATTGTTATCTGGGAAAATGATATATTCACCATGAAATTTAACCAATGATTTGTAGTCACTCACTTTATGTAATAACAAATTATGGCTGTGGCACAGATCTATCAGTCCTTGATAATCACCACGGACATATAATGAGAGCGGCTTAGTTAACTGGCCTGTTGCATCAAATACCTGCTTTAACTTCTCGACACATATTACCATTGAGTTGGTCGTGGCAACTTTGACTGTTAACTTGCGTTTAATCAGCGCATCATCAATCAATTGCCAATCACCTTTAAGCAGTTCGTCAAGCATCACCTCAAGGGATTTTCGCTCAACCGGAGAGCATTGAGTCGCTTCAAATAGATTATTATCGGGCTGCGCCTTAAGGATTTTAATATAGGTCTGTGCTATTCCCTCAAACTGTTGTTTAAGTTGTGCTTGAACCCCCATTGTTCTGGCTTGGCGCTGCCAATTTTTTAACGTTGCAACGACACAACGTTCAAAGCGATGTTGCTTAAGGCCTTTGGTGATCCAAACACTAAAAAAATGACTCTCACTAAGAGGATTTTTCGGTGTTTTACCCAATTGTTGTGATTGGGCTAATTCATCCAAACCAAGATTTACTACTCGATATATTTCCTGAGAAAAATTTATCATTATTTTAAGCCGCCTCATTAGACATTGGATGGTGTAAAGACGCATCCTTGGAAGTGTTAGATTGTGCTAATTGAGCAACATATTCAGGTAATTGCTGTTGATAAAAGGCTGCAGTATGACCAGCCGAGCTGGTTGGTAATGTCCGGACGAATAAACTAATAATACCTTGGGCAAAATCTAGGTTTTTGTGGTCTTCGTTTAGCACTGGCATCGCCTCAATAATTGAGTCAAACAATTGCTCAGCATACTCAATATTTTCAATAGAAACGGGCTGAAAGACAAAAAAATTATTGGCTATACGATAGACGGATTCTTGCCCACACCTGGTCAGCATCTTCTGTTCAACTAAGGTAAGCACAGCTCGCTTATAATTGTCTTTCATGGTCGCGACACGTGAAATAATTTGCTGTTTCTTTAGTTCGCGCTCTTTTTTACGATTTGCTTCAACACTAAAGTAAGCAAACACTAAAATAGCAAATACTGGTACTACAAAATATGCAATAACTTCAAGCATACAACCCATCCCAAATAAGAGGTGTTAGGTCAACAATCGACTTATACCTAAGCAACGCCAGTCTTAGCTAGCTAATTTAAAGCGCAATTTAACACAAAATGCTAAATATTCGGTGATTTTTATTCGTTATATCGAGGTATCGGTCAAATATTCACAACAATTTAAGCAATGAGCGTGACATTGCTGTAAAATCGCGGTCAATGCTATAAATTATGATCAGGAAATATAAAAGATGACTACAAGTAAAAAATTCGTCGCTCTTGTTGAGCAAGATGGTGCAACGTGGATTGCTAAAATTTTAAGACGTAAAACAGCTCGTGAGACGATTGTTTCAAAAACCCAAGACGGCTTTGCGACACAAGAAGAAGCAGATAAGTGGGCAGCAACAGAGCTAGCCGATTTTCTTAAAAATCTTACCGCCAAGAACAAACGCAACAAGTAGCTACCAACTCTAGACTAGCTTAGGCCTAACTCTGTTAGGCCTTTTTTATTCCAACCACTCAAACATATCCAATACCACACGCCCCTGCTCTCGGGTGCAATTTGTTATAGTAATTAAGCTATTTAACGTAATTGATGGGTTTCTTTTAACAATTTTGAGCAATTGGTCTTGGCTAAGCTGTTGATGCTGCTTGCTCAATACCTTTACCAGCCACATCCAACTCGGTTGCTGCGCTGCTTCTATTAAATTTATAATTTGCCCAAACTGTTCAGTATTGGCCTGTAAAATCCAATTACGCGAACGGCCTCTGCGCATTAACACCGCACCCGTTGATCGTATTTGAGCCTTAAGAAGATAAGAATCAATTGTTTTGCGC
The DNA here is from genome assembly GCA_013214885.1 of Gammaproteobacteria bacterium. Taxonomy (GTDB): domain Bacteria; phylum Pseudomonadota; class Gammaproteobacteria; order Enterobacterales; family Psychrobiaceae; genus Psychrobium. The sequence continues at coordinate 5,836 of JABSRS010000146.1, read as the reverse complement.
TGGAACGACAACAAATTAATTTGGACTTGTTTAGACACTGGCTTGCTCTGCTTTGAAATATTAACCCTATATACCCTTGCCACTTGAAAATGCAGGTTTCAGAGCTTTTCCATGTAGCACGGGTATATTACCACAATCAGCGCCCCTGCGACTACCAAGGGCACATGTTTATTAGTAACAAGGGATTACTGAGCGTAGCCCATGTCATGCAGTGCCGACTCGATACTGTCGAGCACCGAGGCATCCTCAATGGTTGCTGGAATACCATATTCATCACCATTGGCAATGTTTTTCATCGTCGCACGGAGGATTTTACCCGAACGAGTTTTCGGTAACTTATCAACCACCGCAATCAGTTTAAAGGCGGCAACTGGGCCAACTTCATCTCTAACTTGTTTAATCAGTTGTTTTTGCACTTCACGGTGATCTAAGGTGCAATCACTGCTTAGCACGACCAGACCGAGTGGCAGTTCGCCTTTAAGATCGTCTTTAACACCAATCACCGCAGCCTCAGCAACACTTGGATGATTACTCAAGGCTTCTTCTAACCGTCCCGTCGACAATCGATGCCCTGCGACATTAATGACATCGTCAATTCGATTCATGATCCATAGGTAATTATCCTCATCGATATAGCCAGCATCACCCGTTAAATAATAACCGTCGATCTGACTAAGATAAGCATCAAAATAACGCTGATCGTTTTGCCATAATGTTGGCAGAGTACCAGGGGGTAATGGCAGTTTAATCACGATCATCCCCGATTCACCAGTAGCGACCTTTTCACCACTAGGATCTACTACCTCAACCTCATAGCCAGGGACCGGACGCGACGGCGAGCCCGCTTTAACAGGTGCAGGACAACTGCCCAATAAATTAGCGGCTACAGGCCAGCCGGTTTCGGTTTGCCACCAATGATCGATTACCGGTACTTGCAGCTTATCTTGAGCCCAGGTCAAGGTGGCCGGATCGCAACGTTCACCCGCTAGATACAATGCACTCAAACAGCTTAGATCGTATTTCTTGATAAAGTCGCCATCGGGATCAATGCCTTTAATCGCTCGAAACGCGGTCGGGGCAGTGAAAAAACTTTTGACCTGATATTCTTCAATCACTCGCCAGAACGTACCCGCATCAGGCGTGCCAATCGGTTTGCCTTCAAATAACACCGTGGTGGAACCATTAATTAGTGGCCCATAGCAAATAAAGGAGTGCCCGACGACCCAACCAACATCACTGGCGGCCCAAAACACCTCTCCTGGTTTGACGTTGTAAATATGTTTCATCGACCAAGCCAATGCCACCGCGTGGCCGCCGTTATCACGCACCACGCCTTTTGGCTGCCCTGTCGTGCCCGAGGTATACAAAATATACAGTGGATCGGTCGCTTCTACCTCAACACAAGGATGAGGCTGCGCGGCATCACTGGCTTGCTGCCAATCAAGATCTCTGCCAGCAGTCATATCGGCAATAAGCTGTGGTCGCTGGCAAATAATCGTATGATCGGGTTTATGCGTAGCAATATCAATGGCATCATCGAGCAGTGGTTTATAGGCAACAATGCGGTTTGGCTCAATCCCACAAGAAGCTGACAGCACGACTTTTGGCTTGGCATCATCAATTCGGGTGGCTAGCTCATTGGCTGCAAAGCCACCAAACACCACGGAGTGAATAGCGCCCAGACGTGCACAAGCGAGCATTCCCACTAAAGTTTGTGGGATCATCGGCATATAAATGACTACCCGGTCGCCCTTAACCACGCCACAGTTAGCCATAGCACCTGCCATTTTTGCCACTTGTTGCTGCAGTTCACTAAAGCTAATTTTTTGCTTAGTGTCAGTCACTGGCGAATCATAAATAATCGCTGTTTGGTCACCAATGCCATCTTCGACATGACGATCAACGGCGTTATAACAGGTATTTAACTTGGCTCCTTTAAACCAGCGATAATAGGGAATATTCGAATCATCTAGTACTTTATCCCACGGTTTACTCCAGCTAATGGCTTGAGCGGCATCGGCCCAAAACTGCTCTGGTTGATTGATTGATTGGCTATAAAGATCTTGATAAGTCTCGCTCACAATAATTTTCTCACACATATAATTATTAACTATAACTAACACGTTAAGGTAACCTAAAAAAATTAGACCTTAGCGTGTTAGACTTATTGCTAGTGAACAATTAACTGACGTAAAAACCTTTCAAAATACGCTTTTAGCTGTATATCAAACGGGGTTAAAGGTAGACTGAGCCAACAAAAATATATTCACCACAACAACGCAAACTTGACCATCACGTAAAGAGCTTTACCTTTACGTAAACTTCATGTACGGTGTACTAAATTCAGGATTATTACTAATGATAGATAGTCAAAAAACTTATTCAATCAGTGAGCTAGCTAAAGAGTTCGAGGTCACGACGCGCAGTATTCGATTTTATGAAGACCAAAGTCTGATTAAACCGAGCCGCCGTGGTCAAACGCGTATTTATAGCCCGCAGGACCGAGTGAGACTGAAATTAATTTTACGCGGTAAGCGCCTTGGCTTTTCACTCGCTGAAACTCGTCGCTTATTCGACTTATACGACGCCGATCGTTCTAGCGTACAACAGTTGCACACCATGCTAAGTTTGATAGAGGAAAAGAAAATTCATCTACAACAGCAAATGGAAGATATAACTGTCGTATTAATGGAACTTAGTTCGGTAGAAACTCGCTGTAAAAGCGAGTTAAAAGACCTAACCTAGCCGACTAACTCGGCACTACGGAGACTGACATGCAATCAACCTTTAGCTCACTTAATTTTGGCCTCGGTGAAACCATCGACATGCTACGCGATACTGTAAATGCATTTGCCACCGATGAAATTGCTCCACGTGCCGCACAAATTGATATTGATAATGAATTCCCGACCGACTTATGGCGTAAATTCGGCGATATGGGCTTATTAGGCATAACGGTTGCTGAAGAATTCGGCGGCGTTGAGATGGGCTATTTAGCACACGTTGTTGCGATGCAAGAAATTAGCCGTGCCTCGGCATCGGTTGGTCTGTCTTACGGAGCTCACTCAAACCTGTGTGTTAACCAAATAAACCGTAATGGTACTAAAGCACAAAAAGAAAAGTACTTACCACAATTAATTAGTGGCGAGCATGTTGGTGCACTTGCGATGAGCGAGCCAAATGCTGGGTCTGATGTCGTGTCGATGAAATTAAACGCTAAAAAAGTTGGCGACAACTACATCTTAAACGGCAACAAAATGTGGATCACCAACGGTCCTGAAGCTGAAACTTATGTCGTTTATGCAAAAACTGACATCAGCAAAGGTGCTCACGGCATCACAGCTTTCATTGTAGAACGTGGCTTTAAGGGCTTCACCCAAGCACAAAAACTCGACAAATTAGGCATGAGCGCTACGAACACCTGTGAGCTAGTATTCCAAGACTGTGAAGTACCAGCAGCAAACATTTTAGGTAAGCTAGATCAGGGCGTCAAAGTATTAATGAGCGGCCTTGATTACGAGCGTTTAGTACTTGCTGGCGGCCCACTTGGGATTATGGATGCCTGTATGGATCTGGTGGTTCCTTATATTCATGACCGAGTTCAATTTGGCAAATCAATTGGTGAATTCCAGCTGATTCAAGGCAAAATAGCTGACATGTACACCCAAATGAACGCGGCAAAATCCTATGTTTATGCAGTAGCGCAGGCATGTGACCGTGGCGAAGCCACTCGCAAAGACAGTGCTGCAGTTATCTTATACAGTGCCGAACTAGCAACCAAAATGGCCCTCGATGCGATCCAGTTACTGGGTGGTAACGGCTACATCAACGAATTCCCAGCGGGTCGCTTATTACGTGACGCCAAGCTATATGAAATTGGTGCTGGCACCTCTGAAATTCGCCGGATGCTAATTGGCCGTGAATTGTTTAACGAGTCTAAATAATTTAATTAGCGCTCAACAAAAGTACCTAATTTTTTGGAAATAGCAGTTAAATCATCTGCCAAGGGAGTTCTCCCTTGGCGATTATCAGGAGCTACCCCGTGGCGATTATCTCTTCAAAAATGAACACCCGTAGTCAAGAATTTCTGGCCAAGTCCGATGCAATGCAAGCGCTGGTAAATCAACTAAGCAGCAACCTTGAAACCTTAAAGCAAGGTGGCGGCGACGTTGCCCAAAAGCGTCATTTATCACGCGGAAAAATGCTGGCCCGCGACCGAATTAATGCGCTACTTGATAATGGCTCGGCTTTTTTAGAGTTAAGTCAATTCGCTGCTTGGCAATGCTATGAAGACTTTGTGCCCTGCGCTGGGGTAATCACTGGTATTGGCCGCGTTAGTGGCATTGAATGTATGATCGTCGCCAACGACGCAACCGTTAAAGGGGGTACTTACTACCCATTAACGGTGAAGAAACACTTACGTGCTCAAGATATTGCCGAGCGCTGTCACCTACCCTGTATTTATTTGGTTGATTCTGGCGGTGCCTTTTTGCCACGCCAAGATGAAGTATTTCCTGATCGTGACCATTTTGGTCGCATTTTCTTTAATCAAGCCAATATGTCAGCCAAGGGCATTCCACAAATTGCCTCGGTAATGGGACTGTGTACCGCAGGTGGTGCTTACATGCCTGCCATGGCTGACGAGTCAATTATCGTTAAAGAGCAAGGCACTATTTTCCTGGCTGGACCGCCACTGGTTAAAGCGGCGACTGGCGAAATCGTCAGCGCTGAAGATTTAGGGGGCGCCGATGTTCACTGTAAAATTTCTGGTGTTGCCGATCATTACGCTCAAAGCGACGAGCATGCATTGCAAATTATTCGCTCGTCAATTAGCCGACTTAATCACGTTAAAAAAGCTAGTGTCAGCCTATTACCAACGGTTGAACCATTATTTGATGCCAAAGAGCTTTATGGCATTGTTGGCACCGACTTGAAAAAACCGTTCGACGTTAGAGAAGTTATTGCTCGCGTGGTCGACGGTTCTGATTTTGATGAATTCAAACAATATTACGGTTCAACCTTGGTTTGTGGCTTTGCCCGCATTCACGGTTATCCAGTGGGCATTGTGGCCAATAACGGAATTTTGTTTTCAGAGTCAGCGCAAAAAGGCACCCATTTTATTGAGCTGTGTTGTAAACGCAAAATTCCATTAGTGTTCTTACAAAACATCACTGGCTTTATGGTTGGTCAAAAATATGAAGCCGAAGGTATTGCCAAGCACGGCGCCAAAATGGTGACCGCGGTTTCTTGTGCCAAGGTCCCTAAATTTACCGTGTTAATTGGCGGCAGTTACGGCGCTGGTAACTACGGCATGTGTGGTCGCGCTTACGATCCGACCATGATGTGGATGTGGCCAAATGCCCGTATTTCAGTGATGGGCGGCGAACAAGCTGCTGGCGTGCTAGCTCAGGTTCGTAAAGACGGTTTGGCCCGTAAAGGCGAAACCATGAGCGCGGAAGAAGAAGTTAACTTCAAAGCGCCAATCATTAAGCAATATGAAGAGCAAGGTAACCCATATTATGCCAGTGCCCGTTTATGGGATGATGGCATTATTGACCCGGCGCAAACCCGCCAAGTACTTGGCTTAGCGATTTCTGCCGCCCTAAATGCGCCAATTGAGGATACTCAATTTGGCATCTTTAGAATGTAGGGGCTACTGATGACTAATTATGTAACAACAACCGTTGATGCCCGAGGTGTTGCCACAGTTAATATGACGCGCAGTGAAGTTCACAACGCCTTTGATGATGTGATGATCGCTCAGCTTATTAGCGCATTCGAGCAATTAAAAAATGACGATAACGTTCGCGCAGTCGTCTTGCGGTCAACGGGAAAA
>JABSRS010000145.1 GCA_013214885.1 Gammaproteobacteria bacterium | reverse complement strand
ACTTTAAGTTTTCTACTTTTAAGATTATTCCAAAATAATAATTTAGCTTTAACTTCACTTTTTACTTCGTTTATAGCTTCTTTCATATCAACCCTTTTTATTAAACTGGATGTCGTATGGGATACCATCATTATCACCGTCCATTTTGGTATTTGGACAATCCAGAATAAAAACTTTGCTTCGTCATACGTATTAATTTGAGAGTAATGGTGCCTACCGTCACACGTAAAGTTGGCTTTAGGTTTAGCTAATCGCTTGGCGGATCACCACTCTCATCTTCCTTTTTGATTTGCACTTTCTTGATCTTTTCTAATTTTTTTATTTCCTGGCCTGGGATTGGAAATATTGAAATTAACGGAAAAATAGCCAAAAACATGAACGCACCCTTAGGCATTTTTTTAGCCCAGACAACCATCCTAAACATGCCTCGAAATATAAACAAGACAAGTACGATGACTAAAACGTAACAAAACAAATATTTAATATCAATTGCATTCAATAAATCCATCGCATATATCCCATCTACCTATATAAATTAGATTGGGACAAAAACAGAGCTATTCAAGTAGCGATAACGTCCGTACAAGTTACCGAGCAAACTGAAGGATTTTTTGTTAACTAACGTTTTAATTTTAAATCTTTTATGAATGATCTATTTGAATATCATTTGGAAAAGGTTTACCCGTTCCGTCTTCAAGAGCCTCTTTAAGGCTCAGTAAAAACACCGCCCATTTCGTACTGCAATGAGCCATAAAATCAGAGGATTCTTGCCAATTAGAATGCTTAAAGCGGACAAACGTTTGAGTTCCCTCAGCTCTTAATTGAAATTCAATCTTGGTACCTATCCATGACTCAGGCACAACACCTGAATGTTTCCATTCCACTAGTTTATTGGGTATTAGTTTAGTGACTGAAAAGTCAGGGCCTGTGCCATTGAAACGAAACTTAATAATTGAACCGACTTCGCCTGCTCCTGAAATGTCATTGGTCCACCATTGAGATAGCCCTAAATCAGTAGTCAGTGACTGATAAATTTTTTCGGGCGATGCTTTAATACCAACTTGATGATTAATTTCTGCCATGATTTCCTCCGTATTTGAGTGACACCTCACGCCAAACTAACCAGCCGCGTGCTGGCGCTGTCTGGTTTGGGTTTGGGTTCGTATACTTACCAAGCGTTCATTGCGATGTTCAACGTTATTTGACTGCCATCTTCATTTTCGATAACTAATTGGATAATTTCACCAGCACGTTTAGTGAAATAATATAACGGCCAGTTGAAACCACTTCATAAATGCTCCATGTAAGTCTAACGCCATTTTAAGCCGCGATAATGCGTTCAACTGATGCATACCAGTCAACTATACAAACATCCTCACAGAACCCATTAGAATTGACATTATCATTGATGTGCTTTTATTTCACGGTACTCGGACTGAATTAAGCCAAAGCATTTAAGATCATGAAACTCATTTTTCCAGTAGCCACTTTGCCGTCTAATGCCTTCCTCCTTGAACCCAACTTTTAGTAGCAGTGATTCAGATGCAGAGTTTCCTGGTACAGTGTCACCTTGAATACGATTAAGTTTACCGCAAGGCAAGTCACCTAAAAATGCGGCTTTAACAATTCGGTGAACCGCTTCTGTTGTGTAGCCACGCCCCCAAAATTTAGGAAGTAAATCGTAACCTATGACAGCATTTCTCATATTAGGGCTCCAAGTATTAAAGCCACAAGTCCCTATTAGTTGATTTGTTTCTTTGAGCCGAATAGCCCAACGAATACCTGAATTTTCTTTAAAGCGAGTTCGAAAAAAGTTAATCAGGTTGGTCGCCTGAGTCAACTCATCGAATGCTGCAAGATCGTAATATTCAATAACGGAATCATCCGAAAACAATTCGAAAATATCTTGCTCATCGGTAGCAATTAACTCGGTCAATTTTAACCGTGGTGTTTCTAATTCAGGAAAGTGCACTGAAATCCTCCTTAAAATATCACGCCTCGTTAAGAGGCTAAAATTGTGTAGCGAACGGTTACGCGTCCTTGTTGATTTTATTATCTCGCGGTGACGCCATATAAGTGGCAGCGATTAAACAAGCAGGTAGTACAAGTGATGGCAAAAAATATAACATTGAAAATCCCGCAAACGGATTTGATATAGAACCGCCGTATACGAAGGCCGAACCGACCGAAAAATAAAGCAAAACTGAAAAATAGCAGATAATACTATTAACGAACCAATGAGAACGGGTAATTTTGCCCAACACAGATCCTGTAATTAAGGCCAGAAGACCAAACACCATAAATTGCTCAACTATTCGTAATATAACCATAGCAAGTTCAGCAAATAGGTTTTCCTTAAACCACAAAAAATATGCTTTGGGTATTGCGATTGCAGCGACATAACCCATTAGATGTACCCCAATTAAACCAATAATTAATCCTGATAATATTGAGATAACAATAGCTTTACTTTGATTCATACTGGATCCTTCCATTAGATATATGGCGCCTTACTCAGCACAAATTGCTGGGCGCGGATTTTTGGTCTTGTTGCAAAATTCGTCAACAGTAACTTTCAATTAGCGTAACTTGTTATCTGTTTGGGCACCACCCTATTTTTTATACATTGTTGCTATAGAATCAAAATCATTTAAGTCCACTTCAACCTCGCGGGTTCTAAAGAAGTTAATGATTTTTTTAGGGTAAAAATAATAACCGTGATAACGGCATACTTTAGTGCGTAATAAGTTGAAAGTTAAAAGTTAGAAGTTAGAAGTTAGATATAGCATAAGTAAAAAAAAGGAAGCGAGCCCAAAAAAGTAGTTTTCAATATATTTAAGCCTAAATAACAAAAAAATGCGCCAGCAAACAAAGCAGTATACTTGTGCCTCTTATACTCAGGGTGCTCATGAAATTGAAAGTACTCAAACCGATTAATATACCAGTTTCCAGTTTTGGATCCTGATTCATTCAAATATCTACTTTCTCTAAAATTTTTACTTACCATTATCTACCCAAATTTCAAATAAACCTGAACCAAAGAAACACCTAACATCCTGCTCAGCCGTGAGTAATGCTAGCGATAATTGGGCTCTAATTTTATCAAATTAACCAGAAAGTTAGGAAGCCTATCCAGCAAAGAACCAGGGATGTAACCCAAAATACACGTTGGTAAAAATAAAACTAACAAACCTATATTACTGAAAATCTCAAATATTGACATTTTATTATCCGAAAATATAGATAAGCCAGTTATTAGAATAATGACAACACAAAGAGCAATACCTGACCATCTAATAAAACGATTGATTTGAATGTTTTCTTCCATGATTACAATACTCTACTCTATAAGTTGGTCTAAATATGGTTTAACTTGCGGACTTTCGTCTCCCGCGATTTTAATATTTAGAATAAGGATAGACAGTGAAAACCAAGCTATCGCAAGACCACCTCTCACCATAAATAATGAAATTAATGTGGGAATACCACAGACAATAAAAATTGATAACAATCTTTTGGTCAAGTTAAGTGGATAATCTTTTCGATACAACTTAACAGCGTCATTCACTAACTTAATTTTTCGACTATGTTTGAGGCCTTGTAGCCTCGTGTCGTCATAAAGTTCAAAATAAAACACTAAACCTCCTTGTAAACGCCCAAAGTAGATTGAGGCGCTTAAATATATTTACTGACCCATTTAGAAACAAACCGCCCTTGTGCAATAGCAATTTTATCTAGTCGATCACAGGCACCAAAAGCGACGGCAGAGCCAATCAATTTTGTTTTACTATGTAAAGTAACACCTTGTTTTTAAATTGATACTTTAATTGTGGTATTTGAACTTGGTCTAACCGACGGAAAAGCCCATCGATGAGGTACCACATTAATATAATTTTCTTTTGATACTTTATCACTTGGACGTATTTTAATAGAAAGCAGCTGTGATGATGGCAATATTGAATCTTTTAATTTTTCTAACATTGAGCATTCTGTTTTAAATTTATTATCTGCAACTTCTTGGGAAAAAGTAATCTTTGATAAGTAGAGAGTTTTAGTTATTTTATTTTTTTGTATTTCTTCCCTTGCAACTTTCTGAGTACTGGACTATTACACGCAGCAACAGTACAACTAATGATAAAAACAATTACTAATTTATAAAACAAAATTGAATACTCCATCTGTATTTAAATAGATCAATACCTGCCTAGCCAATGGCGTGCTGACGCATTCCAGTGCTTGTTATAAGTCATTGCTACGTATTTGTAATATCATTATTTTTTTCAACATCATTTTTAAGAACCAAAACTGCAATATATATAAGTGCTAAAGGTGGCATAAATGAAAGTAATATACCGATAAAAGCTGTGATTTTTGGATTTTTAGTTTTGCGTTTCCCAAGATAGTAGCTGAGGCTACCAATTAGTAAAATAGAAAATAATATAAAAAATGCTAATGATTGACCTAGCAAAGTTGCGTTTAAGTTCATTGGATAATTCCCTTTGGTTTATAATGCCCAAATAATAGGCAAAAAGTATTGGCTAAAATGGCGACGAAGGAGCAATATCCAACTGTAATTGTTTTTTAACAGTTGGTTATGCTACTCAGCGACTTTCCATTATTATTCACATCTTGGGACTTTTGACAATCCCCTATTATAAAATGTAGATTTATTATCACAAACTCGATATGAAAAAGATCTAGTTATGGCATTACTACCGATAACAGTGGCTTTATGCATAATATCGTAGGACGCTCCATTATATTGTAAAAGCCTTATTTCTGTTTTAGCCCGCTTGCCATTTTTGTCTGGTGTTATAAATAATAATTGGTGCTCTGAATCTATTTCTAACACATGAACTTGTTTATAAGGCACGGACACATCAAATGCGAGCGTGGAATTATTAACTCTTACTTCCCCTGAAAACTTAAACGAAGTTGCTTCAGCTATGACATTATTAGAATATAAAGTAAAAAACGATACATATAAGATAGGCGTTAACACAGCCAAAGATGTAATAGCAGATTTAAAATTTATTGCTTTAAATATATTTTCAATTGCCAATTTAAACTTATGGATGTATTTATTTGGCTGTTCATCAACTTTAATATAAAGATCATGAGGTTTTAGATCTAAAGATACCGCAATTGCTTTCGTCGACTCAGGTGAAGCGTTCCCGCTATTTTCAACTCTTTGAATAGTTCGTAAACTCAGCTCAGAAACTTCAGCAAGATGTTGCTGACTCCATGCTCTAATTTCTCTTTCATTTTTTATCAATTGTGAGTTAATTTTCATATCCATTGTTACCCCCTGTGTCAGGATAGTTGTCGCTTAAGTTATTTGGTCTAAATATTCAGGGAGCGGTAAGTTAACGTTAGTGCATTACCAAAGAAACTCAAGCCAATTTAAAGAAGCGATTTTAAACAAACTCAGTCAAAGTGGCTTATCGGTTAGGAAATTCGCTCAGCAAGAAGGCATTAATCTATCAACGCTGTATAGTTGGCAAAAGCAATTTAATACGTCGGGTTTTAGTGTGTCAAAAGATAGTTCGTCAGATAAATGGTCAAGTGAAGCGAAATTCGCTGCGGTGCTTGAAACGTCAACGCTCTCTGAAATAGAGTTGAGTGAGTATTGTCGTAAAAATGGTTTGTTTCCTGACCAACTAAAGACTTGGAAATTGGCATGCATGGCTGCTAACACAGGAAAGCCAGTAAAAACGGCCAAGGCAACGCCATCGCATAAATCTGACAAGAAACGAATAAAAGAGCTAGAACGAGAGCTAAATAGAAAGGAAAAAGCATTGGCTGAAACCGCAGCTTTGCTTGTACTTAGAAAAAAGTTCAATGCCTATTGGGAGGAAAAAGAGGACAGCTAATTACGCTGACTGATAGGCAAAAGCATGTGCAATTTATTCATGAAGCTGTTGCCTCTGGCGCCAGGCAGGACAAAGCGTGTGAAGTCATAGGGTTATCAGTTAGGACTTTGCAACGCTGGTGTTGTGGCGGTAAAATTAACGCTGATAAACGACCAACGGCAGTTAGGTGTGATCCTGAAAATAAGCTGAGCACCGAAGAAAGACAAACTGTTATTAGGCTTTGCAACACAGAGGAGTTTGCATCACTACCACCAAGCCAAATCGTGCCTATACTGGCTGACCGTGGTGAATATGTTGCATCCGAATCGAGTTTTTATAGAATACTAAAAGCCGAAAATATGCTGAGCCATCGAGGTAAAGCTAAGCCTAGAAATAACCACCCTAAGCCAACGAGCTTTACCGCTAAGAAGGCAAATGAGGTTTGGAGTTGGGATATTAGCTACATGCCAACAAATGTGATCGGGCAGCATTATTACCTTTACATGATCGAAGACATTTACAGTCGAAAAGTTGTTGGCTGGGAAGTTCATGAAAGCGAGACTGGAGAGCAGGCCGCTGACTTACTTGAGCGTAGTGTTTGGAGTGAGAAGTGCCGCAAGAAAGACTTGGTGTTGCATTCAGATAATGGTGCGCCAATGAAGAGCTTAACGATGCGTGCCAAGATGTATGACTTAGGTGTTGTTACATCTCGCAGTCGGCCAAGAGTAAGTAACGACAATCCTTATTCGGAATCGTTGTTTAGAACCGTGAAATATCATCCACGTTGGCCTAGTGAGGGTTTTAAGTCCTTAGATGACGCCCGAAAATGGGTTAAAAGCTTCGTTGACTGGTACAACAATGAGCACCGTCATAGTCGGATTAGATTTGTGACACCAAATCAACGACATAAAGGGCTGGATGTTGAGATACTGGCAAAGAGAAAATCGCTGTATCAACGAAAGCGACAAGAGCATCCTCACCGATGGTCACAAAAGGAAAGAAACTGGCAGCCAGTCGGTGTGGTGGAGTTAAATCCAGAACAACACAAACAAGCTGCTTAACAATTTAGGCGACAACTACCTTGCAAAACACCGGTTATTTCCTTTCAAGATAAATCAATAGCCAGTCTTGAATAGAAACTTCTCCTTGTATACGACATAGTTGCGACAAAATTACGACAGTAGCATAACGCCTAACTGGCGGTGTTTATTGTGAAGCATTTTGTGTCAAACTGACACGCAGCGGCAACATAAAATTCGTAGTTAAAATTTATCCTTGTTTACAAACTTGTTAGTTGTATTATTGGCAGATATTAAAACTATGAAATCTTGTTCCTTGATGAACAAGAGTGCCAACATCTCCTTCGACAGTTAAATCAAAAACATCTCGCCTAACACGGAACACACGCCTTGTATTATTTAATGAATCTTGAAATGTAATTGTGCGAACGGTCCTTGATGACGAACTAAAGTTGTCATTATTACTATTGTGATATGTTGTTTCAGAGTTTTTGGCTAAAACTTTAGATTTTACTGGTAATTTATTATTTTTAGACCATTCTCGAAGAGCTTTGATAGCTATAAATGCTATTGAACAAATAACAATTGTAGCTATTATTCCTATTAATAAACCGACTATTTCAAACATACACTTCCTTATGAGATTAAATTTATTATAGTTTTTTAACGAATTAGCTCACATTTACCTTCAACACCATGTTTATCTAAACTCGTTTGACATGCTTCAAGAGCCGCACTTTTGGCTTTGTATGTAGATCTATATCCTGCTCCGTAACCATAAAACTCCCAACCATCAGATGTTTGACCTAGAGCAAAAGCTTTGTTCGATTTTTTAGACTCAAACTCTTCGAGCGCTTGATCGGTAGTATACCTATAAGTTTTTTGATTACATAAATCAGAAGCAGGTTCCCTTTCACAAAACATTGGTGTTGACTGACATCCAGCCAGGAAAATTATTGATAACAATCCTATATATTTCATAGATAGTCCTTTAAAAATATAACGCCAACCTAAGCCGCAGATAATGCTGGCGCAGGTTTTTTCACTTTTTGTTGTTTGCGAGAAAATGCGACAGTGTTAGCTGTCGGACTTTAGCTTA
>JABSRS010000144.1 GCA_013214885.1 Gammaproteobacteria bacterium | reverse complement strand
GGAATGTTGCATGATTTTTTAATCACAGATAAGCATCTGCTATTAATTTTACCGTCGTTAAAGACCAATTCACAGGATCCTGGCTATTTTTCCGCAACCTACTTTGATAAAGACCAAGCGATGGAAGTTTTGGTCGTTGATAAAAATAGTTTAGCCTTAAAAAAACGATATCAATTGGCACCTGGTTTTGTGTTTCACTTTGGTAATGCGTGGGAAGAAACCGATGGCACCATACACTTTGATGCCAGTCTTTATCCTAATGCCGATGTGCTCGATAAAATGTCGCTACTGATGCAAGGTAAAACACCAGCGCACGATGCTCACGCTCAAACCGCGTTAATACAGCTCAATCCTAATGGCAGTAGCAACGTCGATTTTGTCGGTTCCAGTAGTGAGTTTCCGCGTGTTCTTCAGCATTTGACTGGCGTGAAAAATCGCGACATTTTTCATCTGTCGAGGAGCAACGATAGTTTATGGAGCGATAGCGTTAACTGTTTAAAGGTCTCGAGTGGTAAACAAGATAGCTATCATTACGGCAGTGATTTTCTGGTTGAAGAACATGTGCCGATTTGTCCGACTCGAGTAGAAGGGACAGGTTATTTATTGGGCACGGCGCTGCATGTGCCATCGCGTCGTACTTGCCTTAATATATTTGAAGCGGCCAATCTTGCTGCGGGGCCAATTGCCCGCGCCTGGTTACCCCATCATCTGCCATTGGGTTTTCATGGTAATTTTGTTAGCACCTAACAACGTTACCTGAAACTAAAACCTACACATATAGTTTTCCGTTAAATGTGAAATTAACCTGGTCAAATTTAAAACTGAAATTATTAAAATAATTGCGGGACAGCCATGAATATCAGAATGACATTCAATGACCTTTAAAGCCCCACTCATTTTAGTGAAGTAATTAAACACCAAAGGATGGGTTGTACAGCGACGCCAATCAGTGAATAACATAGGGAAAAAATGCAGAGTTCTATTGTTCTAAGTATTAGAAAAATATCGCGAATTGAATAAATATGACTGATAATTTTAGTAAACTCTAAGGCACTTTTGCGCGCAACCGAGATAGAAATTTAAAGTCCAGAGCCCGAACTTGACCATGATTTCCTCTGTACTTTGGTGAGCCGAAATACGATACCAACATATTCCTACAGCTAACTACAACGCAGCCTTATTTATACAGCTGTATAAGTTGTCATCGATCCATTGCTGGTTAATTAGGGTGTTGCGAGGTAATAACTGTTGGCGTTGGAACTGGGATTTTTCTAATAGCTTAACGCTAGCATGATTGTTAACCGCACATGTTGCGACTAATTGCGTTAGCTTAAGCTCGGTAAAGGCATAATATTTGATTAGGCTTAATGCCTCACCAGCAAACCCTTTACCTTGGGCACTTTGTTTTATCATAAACCCAACTTCAGCCACTTTATTTTGATGATCAACTATTTTAAGCCCAATATTGCCTATTTTTTCCCTGCTAGCTAGATCGGTAATGCTTAACGTTAGCCACTGGTTTGATGACAAAGTCCAAGGCTGGACCTTGATTTTAAATGCCGCAATAGCCTCTTGACGGCTCATTGGATCGTAAACATGATCCATGATGACAGGGCA
Source organism: Gammaproteobacteria bacterium (assembly GCA_013214885.1). Taxonomy (GTDB): domain Bacteria; phylum Pseudomonadota; class Gammaproteobacteria; order Enterobacterales; family Psychrobiaceae; genus Psychrobium. The sequence goes on along the minus strand of JABSRS010000144.1, from coordinate 6,355 downwards.
GGTTGATAACTCGAGAAACAGTGCTAAATCAGAACTGTTAAACGGTGCTAGTCGGAGTCGGTTGCTTAACAGATTAATCATCTTTGGGTTGATCAATTTCAACCACCTCGGTTATCACCTTGTTGACGAGCTTAACCCGACCACTCTTAACCAATGCCTGACGTAATACGTATTCAATTTGAGCGTTGACACTGCGTAGCTCATCATCTGACCAGCGCTGCATTGCCGCTAAAATATCTTCGTTAATTCGCAGTGGGTAGGCTTTACGTTTTGCCATCCTAACGGTCCTTGAATTTAAAACAGCGGATTATACATAATAACCCGCTGATTGATGCCTTAATTATAGATCGAACCAGCGTTCACTATTGGTTGGGTGCTTTTATCGCTACACAATACGACTAATAGATTGGACACCATTGCCGCTTTACGTTCTTCGTCTAGCTCGACAATATTTTTCTCACTTAAACGGTTTAACGCCAATACGACCATCCCAACTGCACCTTCGACAATGCGTTCTCTGGCGGCGATAATTGCGGATGCCTGCTGGCGTTGTAGCATCGCGCTGGCAATTTCTGGTGCGTAAGCGAGGTGACTTATTCGTGATTCAATGACGTTAACACCTGCTTTTTCAAGCCGTATCTGGATCTCGTGTTGCAATGCTTTAGCGACGACATTGGCATGAGAGCGTAATGAAAGTTCATCTTCATCATTGCTGTGTTGATCATACGGGTAGCTGGTAGCAAGGTTACGCAGTGCGGCTTCCGATTGAATATTGACAAAGCTTTCATAATCGTCGACTTCAAACAGTGCTTCGGCACTGTCGATAACTTCCCATACCACAACGGCTGCGATTTCAATTGGGTTACCCAGTTGGTCATTAACTTTGAGTTTGTCACTTTCGAAATTTCTGACGCGCAATGAAATTTTACGTTTAACCAATAACGGGTTGGCCCATCGTAAGCCTTGTTGTTTATCAGAGCCAGAACAGCTCCAAACTTTAGTTTCTACTGTTGGTGTATCCATATTAAACAACCTTAAAGCGATATCAATGTGATATCACTTTAAGGTGTCGGTTAAAAAATAGCAAGTGAAAAACAAAAAAACCGCTCGAGTGAGCGGTTTAACATTTAACCTGAATAATTAAATATTACTTCAAGCTGATAGTGGTGTTAACCGCGCCAGCTTCATGGTCTGGTGCAAACCAACGAGCAGACACAGTTTTGGTTTGAGTCCAAAATGCGATGGCTTGCTTGCCATTTGGTCCTAAATCACCAAGCTTAGAGCCGCGTGAACCGGTAAAGCTAAAGTAAGCGACTGGCACTGGAATTGGAATGTTAATCCCGAGTTGACCAGCGTCTGCTTCATTTTCAAAGCGCTGAGCAAAGTAGCCAGAATTAGTAAAGATCGAAGCGCCGTTACCATTTGGATTAGCATTGATAATCGCAACTGCCGCTTCAAATGTGTCAGCTTCTAATATCAATAATGCTGGGCCAAAGATTTCTTGAGTATAGATATCCATGTCGGTGGTAACGCCACTGAACATAGTTGGACCAACAAAGTTGCCTTTCTCATAACCCTTAACGACACAGTTACGACCATCAACCATTAGGTTGGCGCCTTGCTCGACTCCAGAATCAATTAATTTTATGATTCTTTGCTTAGCTTGTGGCGTGATAACTGGGCCTAAATCAGCCGTGCGATCAGTACCTGGCCCTACTTTCATTTCGTGACTACGGGCAGCTATCTCGTCAAGCCACTTGCGTGTTTCACCGACTAAAATAACCACCGAGTTAGCCATACAACGTTGACCAGCGGCACCATAAGCAGCCCCTAAAATGTTATTGATCGCTTGATCCTTACTACAATCAGGCATCACGATACAATGGTTCTTTGCGCCCATCATACATTGGGCGCGTTTGTTATGAGCGCTGGCGTTTTGATAGATATGAGTACCGACATTGGTTGAGCCGATAAATGAAACTGCCTTAATCAGAGGGTGTTCACATAAACGGTTGGCAACATCAGGTCCACCATGAACAACATTAAGAACGCCTGGTGGTAAACCGGCCTCTAATGCCAGTTCAGCCAGTAACAACGAAGACGAAGGATCTTGCTCTGATGGCTTAAGGACAAAAGTATTACCCGTGGCAACTGCTAGTGGAAACATAAAACATGGCAACATCACTGGAAAGTTAAAAGCGGTGATCCCCGCGCCAACACCCAGCGGTTTATGCAGGGTATAAACATCAACATTAGCGGCCACGTTATTAGCCATCTCACCCATTTGTAATGAGGCAATTGAACAAGCGTGCTCGACGACTTCTAAACCACGGGCAACTTCACCTTCGGCATCTGGTAGCGTTTTACCATGCTCAAGGGTAATTAACTCAGCCAGCTTTGCGGTGTTATCACGGATCAGCTGTTGGAGCTTAAGCATAATTCGCATCCGTTTGCCCACTGGCACTTTACGCCATGATTGGAATGCTTCGTGGGCATTTTCAATCGCACCATCAACTTCTTCTATGGTGGCAAAGGGTACTTGAGCAACCACTTCTTGAGTGGCAGGGTTGATAACGTCAATCCATTGACCAGAAGTAGACTCTACTTTTTTACCACCGATTATCATCGGGATGCGACGAACAGACATAATAAATCCTCTTAAGGGTAGACTTGCATTTATTGATCAAGACATTCATCAATATATAGCGCAAGGAATAGCTTTAGCATAAAGAGCAAACTCGAGCTTGACAAGAGTGCTCAGCGCAAGGCAGTCTTGCATATATGCAAGGCTTGCTTGTTGGCGATAATTAACTGAGTAACATCATGAACTGGGACGATTTAAAAGTATTTTTAGAAGTGGCTAGAACCGAGACTTTAGTCTTAGCATCTAAGCGACTAAAACTAGATTCATCAACAATTTCAAGGCGAATTCATAAATTGGAATCTTTGCTGGAAACTCAGTTATTTGATCGCGGAGTTACGGGGCATACATTAACTGAGGATGGCCATCAGTTATTAAAAACAGCCATCACTATTGAGCAACAAACATTAAGTGCTGTTGAAATTTTGCAAGGTAAAAATTTGCTCGATAAAGGCAATATTCGGCTCGGTACCACCGATGCTTTTGGCAGTTACTTTATTGCGCCAAGGCTGATTGACTTTTTCGACCTGCATCCCGATATTACGATTGATATGTTGCCGTTGCAGCGTTTAGTTAAGCTGACCCAACATGAGGCAGATTTAGCGGTTACGATTGAAAAACCGCAAAATAAATCGCTAGTGGTATCAAAGCTTTCTGACTATCGTTTGTGTATGTATGCCAGCAAGGAATACCTCACTAAACACGGCGAAATTAGTAGCCTTAATCAATTATCAAATCATCAAGTGATTGGCTATGTTGATGACTTACTGTTTAGTAATCAGTTAAGTTATCTTAATCGTTATTTATCAGATATTGAGCCAGTGTTTCGTAGTACCAGTGTTATCTCGCAGTTTAGCGCGGTTGAGCAAGGTCTTGGCGTCGCGATTTTGCCCTGTTTTTTAGCCGACAAATCACCAGCACTTGTTCGAGTGTTAATGGATGATATTGATCTTTATCGCAGTTTTTGGATTGCCGCGCCAAGTGATCGCATGCGACTTGCCCGAGTGAGTCATTTATGGCATTACCTAAAACAACAGGCAAATGATAACCAACCCTTGTTATTGGGGCTGCAAAATAACCAAAGCAGTACTGCTCTCTGCTAAAAAAAATGATACCTTAAGTGACAAAGTTCTTCATCAATCAGGAATGATGACATGACCACCGACACTTTAGTTGAATCTGCTGCCAAATTAAAAAAAGCAGTGCCACTTATGATGAAATATCATGTACCGACCACGCCGATAAATTATGCGTTATGGTACACCTACGTTTCAAATGAAATTCCAGAACTAAATGATGGCCTTGATGACCTAATGGCAAACTTTGAGCTGTGTCCACCAGTTCGAAGTGAAGTGTTGTATCGCAAATTTGTCGCCACTAAAGCCGAATCAACCACTTGGCAATTAAGACAGAGTATTGAGACGATGTTGGGTGATTTGGGCCAATGCGTTAAAGATACTCAAAAAGATGCCACCAAGTTTGAAACTGCGATCAACAAAAGCTTTAACGATCTGCGCCGAATTGAAGATGAAGGATGGTCGATCGAAGAAGTGATGGGTTTTATTCATAATTTAAAAGGCAGTTCAAAGCTAATAACTAATGCTGCTAAATTTCTAAACAATAGCTTGGCTAAGTCACAGCAAGAAATAGAATCATTAAAACAGCAATTACTCGAAACTCAAAAGTTAGCCTTGTATGATTCGTTAACGGGCTTGCTTAACCGTTATTCGTTTGATGCAGAATTAACAGCTTTATTGAGCAAAAATAATAACGGGCTGTGTTTAATCCTCGCAGATATTGATCACTTTAAATATTTCAATGATCAATATGGCCATTTACTCGGTGATCAGGTACTCAAATCCTTTGGCAAACGTCTAAACGACAGTGCTCGCGATGGCTCGCAAGCTTACCGCTTTGGTGGTGAAGAGTTCGCGATCCTATTGCCGAGTAGTTCGCTGAGTCGCGCTAGACAATTTGCTGAGACCACCCGAAAATTAATCGAAAAATTATCACTTAAAGATAAAAGAACGGGTAAGTCGGTCGATAATATCAATGCGTCTTTTGGGGTGTCAGAATTTAGAGCTGGCGATTCATTAACCAGTTTTATCACCCGTGCCGACAAGCAACTTTATCAAGCCAAGCGGCTCGGTCGTAATCGAGTTTTTCCGCTAAGCTAATCTAAACTATGTTAGATTAAGCTTTAATATTGACGTGATTGCCTAAATTAGCACTGGGCTGACTCTGAACTGCCGTTTGTACTTGTGCAGCGGCGTCTAACAGTGCCAGTGCCATTTTTCCTTCAGCCTTTTGCTGGTTTTTAGATAATGCGGCCGTTAGCAGCTGCTGGCCACTATTTGAATTAGTTGCTGTGACGCTAGACATAACATTTCCTTACTAATATTAACTCTGTTTATTATATCGGCACTTTTGTTGAGATCTTTAGCTTAATTCTTTGCCATTACTATTATTTCATTTGCCAGCCGTGATATTTACCAAGCCAGCGTAAAATTCTTTGCGGGGCATTATTGCGCTTCCACACCCCCGCAGCATACTTATTGGCTTCGCTCATCGTTGGATAAATATGAATAGTTGATAAAATTTTGTTTAAGCCCAAATTATGTTTCATTGCGCTAACATACTCGGTAATCAGCTCACCTGCGTTATGAGCGACTATGGTAACCCCCAATATTTTATCGCTCGACTTGGCCGTAATTACCTTGACCCAACCAGTGGCTTGATCTTCGGTAATCGCGCGGTCTAAATCGTCAATATCGTAGCGAGTTACGCTATAATCTAGACCTTGAGCTTTTGCTTCTGTTTCATTAATGCCAACTCGGGCAATCTCGGGATCAACAAAGGTCGCCCAAGGGATCACTCGATAATCAACCTTGAATTTTTTAAACCGTCCAAACAAAGCATTGACCGCGCCAAACCAAGCTTGATGTGAGGCAACATGGGTAAATTGATAAGGACCAGTGACATCACCAACCGCATAAATGTTAGGGTAGTTGGTTTGTAAGTAAGCGTTTACTTCGATGGTTTTATTGGGGCGCAAATTAATATTGAGTTGCTCTAAACCAAAGCCTTGAGTATTGGCTGCTCGCCCAACTGCAACGATTATCTGATCAAATTCAATCACGACTTCTTGCTCGTTATGGCGGCAAATAAGTTGTTTGTTGCCATCAATGACCTCAATCCGAAGTGCTTGATGCGAGGTTAAAACATTAATCCCTTCACTGGTAAATTTATGTTTGACGTAGTCACTGACTTCGGGATCTTCACGACTCATTATTCGATCCAATAATTCTATCTGACTAACCGTACTACCCAACCGGGCAAATGCCTGGGTTAGTTCGCTGCCAATTGGCCCACCGCCTAGTACTACTAAACGTTGTGGCAGCTCGTTAAGTTGCCATAAGTTATCCGAAGTTAAATAATCGATATCTGACAAGCCGCTAATTGGCGGCACGAAGGGGCGGGCACCCGTGGCAATGATAAGTTGAGCACTGGTGATTTTTTTGCCATTAATTTCAACGGTCCAGGGATCAATAATTTTAGCTTCACCAGATAATACTTCAACCCCTAACTCGGTGTAGCGCTCAATACTGTCATGGGGTTCAATGGTTTTGATTACTTGATGAATCCGCGCCATCACTTTCGGAAAATTGACCTCTGTTGTGGTGTTCTCAAAGCCTAAGTTGGCTGCTGTTTTAG
>JABSRS010000143.1:6345-7983 GCA_013214885.1 Gammaproteobacteria bacterium | reverse complement strand
TCTGCATTACGAAAGCGGTTATCCGCAGATGCAATTGATTTCAAATCCCAAACTTCATTTTGAAATGGAATAATTCCTTAATCGCAATTGTTTGCAAACTCAAAAGCCCCCTCAGCGTTAAGGATCAAGTCTAAAATTTTCTTTCTATTCGATGTGTTTATCACTTAGTTAATACCCTAACCCTTATACTCAATCAGTATGTAAAAAATCGTCACCAATAATTTAGATATCGGCTAGTCAGTCTCTTAATGACAGCTATTCGCTCATTTGTGAAATTCAGCAACGTACCAATTGCGGTCATTCGCTTACCCTACTAACGAGTAGGGAAGAGTAAATCCCGATTAATTTTATTGTTATGTAGTCTCTGGATAAACCCTTAAATATAAAAGATATATTTAATAACAGATATATCTAATAACAGACAAGTATGGGACAGGCAAGAGTTTATAACTGAATATCAAAATAATTACCAATAAAAATCAGGACGATTTTTGACTAAGTTTCAGGGAATAACAGTAAGCGTCTGGCCAAGTGCGCGTAACATCACGTTCACGGAGTAACTAACCTCAACTGCGAACAAGCAAAAAGGGACACCCATAAAAATCTATGTAATAAATAACTAACGGTCTTTTTTATGAATAAAGTGTCTTAGCGCAATTTTAACACCATTCCCCGATACAAAATCTAATCCAAGAATCAACATTGGCACAATAAATTCTATCTCGCTATGTGCCCCATAACGCCTTAGACTCAAAAACTGAGCATTCATTTGGTGTCGACTTCGGCCTCTGGCTGACATATTTGATCAACACTCCACTACAACACAGCAATAATAATGCATCGGGCTATACCTTAATCGCTACCAATAATTTTCAACCGTAATATTGCCAGGGGCTCGGCGGAGGTTTTTAATAAATCCAAGTTCAATTAAAGCCCCTTTGGCATCCCGTACCATTGCAGGGTTGCCACAAATCATTACCTGACTCGATGCTGGGTTCAATGCTACTTGGACTCGCCGTGCTAATTCACCATTGCTAATGGCCAGTGGCACCCGCTGCGATAGCATCCCTTGGGGGGCATCTCGAGTCACTATCGGTAAATAAGTTAGCTTATTACCATAATCATTCTCTAAGCTCTTGATGGCGGCTTGGTAACTTAAATCTTGCTGATGGCGGACACAATGCACTAAAACAATGCTCTCGAATCGTTGTAGCAGATCGGGAGTTTCAAGCATTGATAAATAAGGGCCAATTGCAGTACCCGTCGATAATAACCACAGCTCTTTGCCGTCAGGCACTTCATCAAGGGTGAAAAAACCACTGGCTTGCACTGCCACATCAATCGAATCACCAGCCGACAGCAGGGCTAATTGCGGAGACAATGCCCCACCTTCAACCGTGACATAATAAAATTCATGAATTGAGTTGTCGGGGGAATTAACAAACGAGTACGCTCTGGTAAACCGCTCACCGCCGACTTCTAGTGCAAGTTTAGTAAATTGACCTGCAATAAAACAATCCAACGGCGCTTTAACCCGCAAGCTAAATAACCGCTCATGCCAACAGATATTTTCAACCACAGTGGCTTTAACCCAATTTGTCACATTAATCCCCTTAATTATGATTTTGATACCTTTAA
>JABSRS010000143.1:0-6335 GCA_013214885.1 Gammaproteobacteria bacterium | reverse complement strand
CTTTAATACTAGTAGCTTAAAAGACAAATTCAAATATCACCCAATCAAGAGGTCACCAACAGATGGTAAATTACTGAGCTTTTATCCGCGCGGTGGTTTAATAATTTTGATAATGGTACCAACCAGCCACGCCTTATCACATAGCCCGATCTGCTGTTCGCTGATACTCGCGGGATCATCGCCTCGCAGGGTTAGCATTCCTAGATCAGAGATACTGGCGACTCGTTTCACAATATCGCCGTAATTAGGATGTTCGACAAAGACCACACTACCGACCTTAATTCGCAGCCAGCAATGTAAAACCAGAAAACTACCATCGACAATGGTAGGTGCCATGCTGTTTCCAACGGCACGACACAATTTAAATCCTAGCAAATTTTATTTAGCACTGGATAGGTCACCGCTGCCATTGGTGGATATGGCGAATTGGCTTGGTAGGTTTCAACCCCCTTAGTGGTCCAGAATATCTCGGCAAAGCGATTTACCTTAACCAACAACTCAAGGGTTAATTCGCGATCAACATGCTGCTTGGCCGCTGATGCCGCAAGCATAATTTGATGAGTTAGTTGATGGATTTCAGGAAATTGATCCAGTTGTGGCTGCTTGAAATAGTCGCCCCAAATAATGGTTATTTCACGTTTAAGCTTGAGTCCGTGCTCTTCTTTTTCACTGACTAGGCGTACGAACTGAGCCTGTTCCTTGATGGTTAATTTATCCTTGAGAGTTAACTCGTCAAGCAAGTCTACCAGTCTTATCATGGTTAGCACCGCAAGCTGGGCACTAATCGGATCATAAATTTTACAGGGAATATCACAATGAGCTGATACGGTTTTCACGGCAGCTCGGCGGTCTATTTTTTTCAGTAAACTAAATAACATTACAATTGTTCCTGTTGCTTAGCCGCAGCGGCTTTACGTTTTTGATTAACGCGGTAATAAGCGATGCCCGCAGCTAGCACTATTGGTGCCAACCAAAGTAAATGGATCATTGACGCATTGGCATCAGCATGATTGTGACCTGGATGTGACCATGCGATCTGTGAAAATGTGCAGGCCGATACGGCCAGCAGTAGCTTATTCATAACAGTGAATTTCATCTCAACTCCTAGTGGATTAATGTAGTATTTTTTGAGGGCTTAACAGCCATTCTTTGGTGGCTTGCAGGTGTTCTAGACAAGAACTGCAAATAGGGTAACGGCTACTAAACTCGAGTAATGGCAATAGCGTCACTTTAATCGCGCGATGCATCATTATTTCGGTTTCTTCACTGAGTGCCGATTCTTGGTATAGGGTCAGCAAACGATAGTGTGGCAAGGTAAGATAACGTAGTGCGGACTCCGCCTTACCTTGAGCCTCAAACAGGCTTGACAGATTGTGGAGACTGGCGACCCAAGCCAACAATAACTCAATGTTATTTAAGTCTTGTTGCCATTGCTGCTCAATAATACTCTCCGCTTGATAATAGAAACTCTCAGCATCTATCCAGTTTTGTTGGTTAAAGCTTTCATTGCCACGTGCGATTAACGTCTGCCACGATTCCATAAGTGCAACCTAAATAATAATGATTACCATTTGTAACTGATAATCATTATCATGTAAAGCCTGTTTTGGTCTTTCTTATAGCTATTAGATTAAATCGGTGACATAGACCTGGAAATTGGTAGCGTAAAGGGGGGATTGGAATAATACGACTGGGGCTGTCTAAATGATTGGGTTTTTCAGGTGATGCTAATTGTCTGACGTTAAGATCAAAAAAGGCACCCTAAGGTGCCTTTTTTCGCTCTGTGCTAAAGAAAAATTACTTCTTAGCAGATAGAGAACCGAAACGCTTGTTAAAGCGATCAACACGTCCGCCTGATGAAACTTCTTTTTGCTTACCAGTGTAGAACGGGTGACATGCGCCACATACGTCAAGTGCTAGATCTTTACCGATTGTAGAACCGACGTTGATCACGTTGCCACAAGAACAAGTTGCTGTCATTGCGGTGTATGTTGGGTGAATACCTTGTTGCATTAGAAATACCTCTAATTAATTCGCATCGCTATCAAATCCATAACTATTGCTAGTCACGACCAGACACCATACGAGGTTGTAAAACATAAAATAGGGCGCAGATTATATAGCAGCAACTTATAATAAGCTAGCGCCTAGCTAAAAAAAGAGCAATCGGATCGACAAAAAGTGAAATTGAACAACAAAATCCACTTCTATTTGGCAGACAGGCAGATTAAACTGAGCTTAACCGTTTATTATCTTGCTGGAAATCATGTCGCACGCCAAATTAGTTGAAGTTGCATTACCGATCCCACTTCGCAAACAATTTAGCTATCTTTGCCCCGATCATATCGAACTTCCAGTCATTGGTAGTCGGGTGTCGATCCCTTTTGGCAGTCGCCAACTGATTGGGATGGTTACAGGCCACCTCGATTCAGCCGATATCAATACCAGCAAGTTCAAATCGATCACTGCCAGTCTTGATCAGCAAGCCATTCAACCTTTATCCATTAGGAAAATGCTGAATTGGGCCAGTGACTATTACGTTTACTCGTTAGGTGAAATATTTCAGCAAGCCTTACCTGTGTTATTACGCAAAGGCGAAAGTTCATCGCTAACGCCGCCATTAGTGTGGCGGATAACCGAATTTGGTCAGGATTTTGATCTGATCAAACTGGCGCGGGCTAAAAAACAACTTGAAGCCTTTGAATTGATTAAGCAGCGCCAACAATTAACCACCGAGAAATTGCGCCAGCATGACATTAGTTCAGCGACCCAAAAGACCTTGCTGCAAAAAGAACTGATTGAGCAGGTGGCGCTAGATTTACCGCCAGCGTGTCACTGGAACGAGCAACACCTCAATAAAGATGACCGCCACACCTTAAATAAAGAACAGGCAGTTTGTGTCGCGGCGATTAATCACAGCGATCAATTTCAAGTCAGTCTATTGTTGGGGATCACTGGCAGCGGCAAAACCGAAGTATACCTCCAAGCGATTGAACGGGTGATTAGCCAAGGCAAGCAAGCATTAATCTTGGTCCCAGAAATTGGGCTAACCCCGCAAACATTGCAACGTTTTCAACAGCGCTTTAATGTCCCGATTGTATTTTTACATTCAGCACTCAACGACAAAGAACGCCTCGAAGGTTGGCTCAAAGCCCAATCTGGACAGGCGGCCATTATTATCGGCACCCGTTCGGCTATTTTCACCCCAATGATTGCACCAGGGATTATTATTGTCGATGAAGAACACGATAGCTCCTTTAAGCAACAAGATACCTTTAGATATAGTGCGCGCGATTTAGCGGTGGTGCGAGCGCACCTCGAGAAAATCCCACTGGTACTCGGTAGTGCTACCCCCTCACTAGAAACATTGCAAAATGCCAAGTCAGGAAAATATCAATTACTTAATCTAACCAAGCGTGCTGCGAATGCCAGCGAAGCTAGCCACCAAATTATTGATATCAAGGGAATAACGTTAAAAAGCGGGATGTCGCCGCAGTTACTTGCACTGATTAAACATCACCTCGAACGGGGCAATCAAGTGATGTTGTTTTTAAACCGCCGCGGTTATGCCCCCGCATTGTTATGCCATGAGTGTGGCTGGCTTGGCGAATGTCAACGCTGCGACGCCCATTACACGGTGCACCAACGTTACCAGTATATTCAGTGCCATCATTGTGGCTCGCAACATCCCTTACCACGCCAATGCCCTGACTGTGGCAGCACTCAGCTAGTGACAGCAGGAGTCGGCACCGAACAACTCGAAGTGACCTTAAATGAGTTATTTCCAGACTATAAAACCGTGCGAATCGATCGTGATTCCACCCGGCGCAAGGGCGCATTAAACGCATCAATCGCCGGCATTAATAACAACGATTTCCAGATCTTAATTGGCACTCAAATGCTGGCTAAAGGACATCACTTTCCCAATGTCACCTTAGTGGCATTATTAGATGTTGATGGGGCCTTATTTAGTGCCGACTTTAGGGCCAATGAAAAACTGGCCCAGCTTTACTTGCAAGTGGCTGGACGCGCCGGTCGTGCCAGTAAACCTGGCCAGGTAGTGTTGCAATCTCATCATCCCGAACACCAATTACTCCAACGACTGAGCAAGGAAGGTTATCTGCCATTTACTGAGGCAGCATTAGCCGAACGCAAAGCGGCACAACTACCACCCTTTTGGCACATGGGTTTAATTAGAATAGAGTCCCACAGTAATGAACACATTCAGCTGTTCATTAACGAGCTAAACCGTCACTCAGGTCCATTACTGGTGCAATTAAGTAGCAAGGAAACTCCAGTACGACAAATCGGCCCAATGCCAGCACCGATGGAACGACGTGCTGGTCGCTTTCGGTGGCAGGTCATTTTTGAATCGTCAAAGCGCAGTCAGCTCCATCGATTTTTACTGGCATTAAGTGATCAATTAGCCAAAACAAAATCCAATCGACACGTCCGCTGGTCGCTCGATGTTGACCCAATTGACATGGTTTAACGCGTTATCTTCATATAGTCGTAAAAAGCACATAATATTTCAAAATATGCGCGATCAACCGCTAGTGACCACTGGATAATTGCGATAGACTTAAGCGTAACCTAAAACCGAAATACCCTACTAGCTGTAAGGATTTCGAGTTTTAGACCTTAAATTTAAACATAGTGGTGAATTAACCTAATGAAAGAGAATATCCAGCAATTACTTGAGCAAACAGTCGAAATTTTAAAGCAGCAAGGTATTTTACCTAGCGACGCTGCACCTCGCATTCAAGTAGACCGAACCAAGGATAAATCTCATGGCGACTTCGCTACTAATCTAGCCTTGATGACTGCAAAACCTGCGGGCAAAAATCCACGCGAATTGGCACAGCTAATTTGCCAACATTTACCACAATCAGCGATTATTGAAAAAACTGAAATTGCGGGTCCTGGTTTTATTAACTTTTTTGTTGCTGACAACGCATTAACCGACCAATTAGAAGCCGCTTATAGTGATGCCGATTTAAACATTAGCAAAACGACAAAACCGCAAAATATTGTGGTTGATTACAGCGCGCCAAACCTAGCCAAAGAAATGCACGTTGGCCATTTGCGTTCAGCGATTATTGGCGACAGTGTTGTTCGGACCTTAGAGTTTTTAGGTCACCATGTGATTCGCCAAAACCATGTCGGCGATTGGGGCACTCAATTTGGGATGCTACTAACCTACATGGAACGCTTGAAAGAGCAAGGTGGTGAAATTTCGATGGAATTACACAACCTTGAAAAATTCTACCGTGCCGCTAAAAAATGTTTCGACGACGATGAAACATTTTCAACCCGCGCCCGTGAATTGGTGGTATTACTACAATCTGGCGATGCTCACTGCAAAGAGTTATGGCAACAGTTTATCGACATTTCATTAAACCACTGTCAAGCAACCTATGACATGTTGGGTGTTAGCTTAACGCGTGAAGATGTTAAGGCCGAAAGCTCTTACAATGATGACTTACAAACCGTCCTGGTTGACCTAAAAGCGCAAGGCTTACTAGTAGAAGACAACGGTGCCCAATGTGTATTCTTAGACCAGTTTAAAGGTAAAGACGGCAACCCTCTGCCAATTATCGTCCAAAAGACTGGTGGTGGTTTCTTATATGCAACAACCGATCTTGCTGCGATACGTTACCGTAAAAATGTCTTAAACGTTGACCGAGTGTTGTACTTTGTTGATGCGCGCCAAAGCTTACACTTCCAACAAATTTTCACTTTAGCCAAAAAAGCTAATTTTGCTAGCGAATCAATGTCACTAGAACATATGGCGTTTGGCACAGTGATGGGTGAAGATGGCAAACCATTTAAGACTCGCTCTGGCGATGTCGCTAAGTTAGCTGACTTGCTCATCGAATCTCAGCAACGTGCTTATGATTTGGTTAAGCAGAAAAATCCTGATATGGACGAGCAAGAATTAAAGAGTATCGGTGATGTCGTTGGTATTTCTGCGGTTAAATACGCCGATTTATCGAAGACCCGTACCAGTGATTATATCTTTAGCTTTGACAGCATGTTGAGTTTCGAAGGCAATACCGCACCTTACCTACTTTATGCTTATACCCGTGTTTCAAGTATTTTTGCCAAAGCAGGTATCGCACCAGATCAGCTTGAAGGGAAGATAGTCCTTAACAGCGATCAAGAAAAAGTATTAGGTAAAAAACTAATGCAATTTAATGATGCGGTTAATAACGTTGCGGCCAAAGGCTTACCACATGTGATGTGTAGCTATTTATTTGAGCTTGCTGGTGCGTTTTCTAGTTTCTATGAAGCATGTCCAATCTTAGTCTGTGACGACCAAGACGTTAAAAACA
>JABSRS010000142.1 GCA_013214885.1 Gammaproteobacteria bacterium | reverse complement strand
TGTGTTGTGGCGGTTATCGCATTCAAATACTTCTGGCATCGATAATGTACTCAAAGGACTAATGGCAGGTTCAAAAACGCGACCACCGTTTGCGATAGGCCTAAAAAAAGATAATGAAGCACTGAATATTGAAGGGTTACGGACTTACTTTTCCGAGCAGTTAATAAAGAAAAAAATATCCACTTTTGAGGAATGGTCAAGTAAAACTCGTGGTATCCAAATCTATAATGTGAGTACGCCTACAATTCGTTTCGCACTTTTATCAGCTTACCATAAGACTGTATTAATCGATAAAAACACAGGAGAAATCAGCAAATCTAATGCTAAGTTGACAGATTCTAACAACTTACTTAATCTAAACAGCTGGCACAGCTCTCGCTATAAAACAGTAGAACACATTGCACCTAAAAACGCTAAGGATTCAAATAGTTGGTCTCAAGACATTTACAGTGATGGAGACGTAATTCCAAATAGTTTAGGAAATTTAACGTTGCTACCTCAAGCAGAAAATGAAGCAATCGGCAATAATCCATGGGCGATTAAAAAAGTATATTTATCTTGTTTTACAGCTCCGTCTGCTAATGACGTAGACACACAAATTAATATAATGAAAAAGAGCGGCTTGAATATCCGAAAACCTGTTATTAAATTAATGAAAGAAAATTATGCATTAGGTCTTCTAGTTAGCTCTTTACTAGAGATATCTGAATGGAATCGAAATTCGATCATAACAAGACATAATTACTTAGCTAAAATAATTTGGGCAGATAGCTGTGAGCACCTCCCCTTAAAACCTATCACATAAAACTAAAACCAGAGATAACCTAATATTTATTTAATTTATCTCTGGTTTTAATCTGTTTGTCTGACCAATTTAAGTGAAATAATCCAGCTAACCTAATAAAACCAATCAATTGTAGTGACATAATTCGCACTATCACTTCAACTTGACATTCGATAATTTTAGTTCACATTATTATTTTTAATACCTTCAAAACTCGTATCAATAAACTCATCTTTATCCAATAAAACAGGGCGTCGATGTTCATCAACATAATCAAAAAAATAGACATCTTGAGTGATCATATTTATTTTAACTCGCTCTTTTAACTGCGGTAGCGGTGTAGTATCGAAACCTTCATAACCAAGCAATGTTACTTTTCCTGAAGTGATGTGGATTTTGATTAATTGTATGTCATCTAATTGGCCATAAAGCTGCATCGCAGAAAACACATAAACTCTCAATAACGGTGATAACAAATCGATGAATTTTTTATGGAGCGTTAATGAATGTGGAATATCATGTTCGAATGCCAACTTGGCGGCAGGTAGTGTTTCTTTAGCCTGTATGCACTCAGCGGTTATCTGCTCAACATTTGCAATGTTAAATAGTAATTCTTTAGCTTGATGCTGAGCTATCTTATAAGTATCAAAAAAGGCTTTAATATCTCGTTTTAGATCGTCAGGTTGATGAGTGTAGGCTTTACGTTTTTCGAACATTGCTAAAGCAAAGTAAATGAGTAGATCTTCTTGCCGCATAATTTGCGCCAATTTCAGTTCTTCATCACCGAACCAATCGGTAACTAATTTTAACGCTTTTTTGTTTGAACCGATTATTTCTTTTATTTTTTCGCTCTCTCTAAACTCGTCATTGGCAGGGCAACGCCCATATGCTAAACAGCTTAACCAAAATGATTCTAGCAATTCATGATGCTGAGTAAATAAAATTCGAGCCTGATCTTCACTGACTGGTTTAGGGACTGTTAGTTGCTGCCATTGATAACTTCTTTTATGGCGATTTTTCAAAAATTGTTGTTCAAGGTTTTTATCCTTAAACACATAAAAAATTCCCGGTGATATAGCTATCGGCTCTTGATCGAGAACCCGTTCAATATAAGATTTCAACTCAGTTTGGCTATAATATTTTTGAAAAGTATTACGCGAAGTAATCACACCGTCTTTGTATGGTGTAAATTGCGCTAAATAGCTCTCATTTGCCAACATTGCAGAGATAACCAATAACTTATCACTAAGCTCCCATGCGTTTAATATAGCGTCTATACGCTCGTCTTGATCTTCAATTACGTTTATCACAAAGCCAATATTTACAATGTCTGAATTAACTTTGTCAGCATCAGGTCTAAAATTAGGATCCCATCCCAACACTTCTATTCCGTGTGCTTCCAGCTCACGTAAATCGTCTCCTCTGCCACAACCATAATCGAAGACAGAATATTCCCCCGATAAAAAACCATTCTTTGCGACTGATTTCATAGGTGCCGATAATTCATGACGAACAATTGCCGTTTTATGACGGTCGATCTCTTTATCTTCATTTACTTCTGCACATACCGCTGAATTCCGAAATAGCCGACCATCAACTAGCTCATAACCATGTTTCGCAATTAAACGTAACCAAGAGTTTTTAAAACCGATCATTCGAGAGTTTTCATATAACCCAGCCGCTTCGCCCTCTTGCGTAATCATCCTAAATTCATCAAAACATTTATGGCTTGGTGGCAGCATAGTTTCTTTTCGATGTAATATTGGCGGGTTGTCGCTCGTGCGATATTGAGTAATTCGATGCGACAGTTTACTTAAATCAACTGTGACACTTTGCTCTATCGCAGGGTAGGAATCACTAAAAAAATCAGGATAGTGTAATAAGGATAGTTTAAAGTCAGCTCGAAATACTTTGACTAAATTCCAATCTTCATCTTTAATCTTTAAGGCTTTAGCAACGGCAACTATAAATTTTGTTAAGCCCTCAGGCGCATGTTCGAAAGCATCACGATGAAAGTAAATCGCATCAGGTAATTTTTTTCCGACTGTTATCGACTTCACTAACTGTTTAAATTTATCAGCATCCATTTTTTATATCTTTTATTAATTGAATTGCGTTTTCACCATAAGCTTTTTTCTTTGGATATCGGCGACCTGTCCCACTATGTCCCATAATTTGCAAATGCCGCTGTGGCTGTTCATTAACACTGACATGCAATGGACGATTCGCACCGTAAAAATACAACTTATCATACTCAAGTGTATTAACGATAAACTCCACAACATCCGTCATATCTTGTTCGTATCCTACGACGGTAAAATCACATGAGAATCCTGCTCTAGGACATATTGGATTATTTTTAGTATTCAATTCAAACGATGCATGCTGATCTATTGATGGGCATGTTCCACTGGAACTATTTGCTTGAATATATCGATTAAGTTCACTACCAACAAAGCCATAAGTAATAACAATTTCACCAAACTTATTTTCCACAGCTATCAAAATATTACTAACCATTAACCGCATTGCCGCCAACGATTCAGGTTTTTTTGGTGTGTTATTAATCACTACGTCATGTTTAAGTGTATACCAGTTGATAAGTTTGTGCTCAGAGGATGATTTGTTAAATTAGCCGTGCCGTTGAGGTAATATAAAAAAGCGTTACCTTTCTTAATAAATTTCAAGTCACCACGATTACGCTGGTGTGATAATTCGCAACTTGATATTTTGAGTAAACCCATCATCTCTTGTGATGAAACTAATTGCTCTTCAATCATTTGCCTTCTTTAAACTCTAATTAAAGAACTAATAATTACAGATAAGCTAATGATTACACAAGTATCAATTGATTATTTATAAAACAAAAAACCAAGAGTCTCCCCTTGGCTTTTTTACTTAAATAACCACCAGCAGCTTTACGTGCTAGAAGCCTGATAAATAGCTTCGATTGAAGTATCCATGATGCGGTCGAACTCTTCATTACTTTGTTGGGCTGATAGTCCCTGAGACAAGGCACGAGAGAAGCTGGCGATGATGCCAGTGTTGGCGGTTAGGCGCTCGTTGGCGTGGTCGCGATCGTAACCGCCCGATAATGCCACTACTTTAACCATGTTCGGGTGAGCGATACAGGCGGCGTATGAGTTAACCACTTCTGGCAACGTCACTTTTAACATCACTTGTTGGTCGCTGCTTAGCAAGTCTAGCTCTGCAAGTACTGCAGTTTGTAGCATCGCTTCGGCGGCGGCTTTTTCGCTGCTGTTAATGTCAACTTCTGGTTCGATAATTGGCACTAAGCCAGCGGCGATTATTTGCTTGGCGACGTCAAATTGTTGCTTAACCACCGCGGTGATGCCGGCTTGGTTAGCTAATTTGATCACTGAACGCATTTTGGTGCCAAAAATTCCTTTGCTTTTCGCTTTAGCTAATAACTCATCAAGTTGTGGCATTGGCTTCATTAGCTGCACGCCATTAGCTTCGTCGCTTAGGCCTTTGTCTACTTTTAAGAATGGTACGACTTGCTTAACACTCCACAAATATTCAGCGGTTGTTTTACCAGCCACTTCACGATCCATGGTATTTTCGAAGAGGATTGCGCCAATCACGCGTTCGCCAGTGAAGCTTTGGCTAGTCATGATCCGTGCGCGCATTTGATGTACTACGCTGTACATACCTTCGTCGTTAGTCCATGCGCTGTCGTCAACACCGTAAAGTTTTAGGGCTTTTGGGGTGCTGCCGCCGCTTTGATCAAGCGCTGCGATAAAACCATTTTGCGATTTTATTTTTTCTAGTTGCTGGTGATAGTCTGTCAAAATATTTCTCTCTGGTTAAATTTTATTTAATTGCCCATGAACCAGATTTTACAATTGAGTCTGAGCTGGAACATTTATAGCAATTTGTATTGTGATATTCAATCGTTATGCTTATCATTCTCAACATCATCAACAAAATGGCGTAATTTTTGGGCACTCGTAACAATCATAACCGATAAACTATTATTTACCACTGCAATAAACGTTAGATGACGCTAAATTCTTACGCTGTTAACACTTCATATTGCCCTATTTCTTGAGGTCTCATCCAATGGATACTGTCAGCTTAAGCTTGCGCTCTAACTGGGCAAGCTTGGTTCAATACGCCTCATTTCTTGGTATATTTTGGTATATATTTTCTTAAAACCAGCTGGCGTTGGATGAATTTCGTTTAGCCAATCTTGCTTAGAGCCGGGCCTTAGGGTTCCTTGTGTCTTAACGACAACTAAGCGATTACCCACAGCTGGGTCACTTGCAAGGGCTACTAATGCTTCACCAAATTTAGTCAGAATGTATTCAATTATCGGAAAATGCAATTCCTCTGGAATACCACGTCGCATCAAATACGGATAAACCCAAGGCTTAGTTTTAATCAAGCCAAAAAAGAACTCAGCCCCCTGATCCCAAGGTTTAACTATGTCGTAGGTATGCGAGACAATTTTCGCATCAGGAATAATGTCTTCGCAAAGAGCTATTAACCGCTTATAGGCAAGTAAAATCGCTGAAACTTTTTGTTCCAGCCTCGGTAAATTTATACAGTCTAAATAACTAAAACCGTCCTCATATTCATTGAGCAAGGGCAGCATGTCATTTTTGCCAACGATATCGTTGCCCCCACCTGAAAACATTATTATTCGAATATACTGCTTATTTTTTTTAAGAATTTTATAAAGTTTTTTAAACTGTTTTCCTGAGGTCATATCGACAGCTTCATCACCATTCGATGCTAAGCGCAACAAATTGACTGAGTTAGTGCCAGATATTTGGTCTTCCAAATGATGAATGACATTAATGTCTGCGCCAAAAAGGATCCATTTGCGCGGATAGGCAAACCACGAATCTCCTTCTGCGATAATGCCGATGCGGTTTGGTCTATTTTTACATATGTATGAGAAATCAGAAGTGTAGGTGGTCACCCCATTATTTAATGCTTGTCGACGTCTTCTTTGAATTGGGGATTCTCTTGGTGGCATTACTAACTCCTTTTAAATTACTTTGCGATTCATTCATCATATCGTTAGCGGTATTTAGTAAGGTTCATTATCAAGACAATTGATAATTGTAGTTTAAAACTAAATTTTTGCAGAATTATTGAATTTTAATCGGCAACGATAATCCCCCCCATCTCATCATTACTTTGCAACAACCAAAAATAAATTTATTTTTTACGTCTTTGCAAAGTAATTACGTGTCTGTTGTTACCCGCTCCATCAAATAGAATCCACGGCAATTACTAAATTAGTAATGGCGTTTTAAGATTGATATTTAAAGGAGTAATGATGAACAAAACAACAATATTAGCGGTATTAGCATGTTTTACTTTAGTGGCCTGTGGCGGCTCCGATGGTGAGGGACCAACCAACCTGTCACCCAAGGTGACAATTACAGCTCCTTCCGAAGCGGCCTCTGATGAAATATTGGAAATAACTGCTCAGGCCTCTGACTCGGACGGCACGATTGTAAGTTACAAATGGCAGCAGACCGCAGGTCCCGATTTGGGCGTTGACGACTTAACCACTACGACGTTCTCGGTGCAGCCCGTTGTTGATAGCGACACAATCTTCTCGTTTGAAGTAACCGTTACCGATAATGATGGCTCGATAGCCGAGGCTGTTCATTCTGTCTCGGTGCTCGCACCTGTTTTTCAAGTCCCTGTGATCACACTTAATGACAACTACGATGTGCTTGAGGGCGGCAGTATTGAAGTCACCCCTACCCTTATTGTTGATGGCGATTTAACTTACTCTCTTGACTGGGCAGTAACAAATACACAGTCACTAACTCACACAGCTGTGGCTGATGCATTGACCGTTGACACTTTAGCTGTCGATCAAGATACCGTCGTAACTATCAGTGTGACGTTAACCGACAGCCAATCACAAACCGCTGAAGCTTCTTTTACGGTTACGGTGAAAAATGAAATTATCGCAACGGTTGAGCAGGCAATTATCAATCTGGAGCGCACAGGCAAACTCCCTGTGCTTGATACATCTAGCACTATCGCAGGTGTTGATGAAAATGATGATGGCCTTCGTGACGACGTGGCAAATTATATTCAAACTCTAGCCATTACAACGAGCCAGAAAGAAGTGCTTGTTATCGCTGCAAAAAACATTCAAACGGCCCTTTTAGTTGATATCACAAATGATCTCTTGGTCAGTGCTATCGGTGAGCAGTCAGCACTAAGCGCTGTCTGTATTGCGCTTAGTTTCGATAAAGCTATCGATGCCCAACGTTATTTAGCAAAACTGGAGGCGTTAATGGCAAATACTCCAGCGCGGGTTATCCAGTACGATGCCTATAACACCGCAAGACATGGGTCAGTGACTCGATTACCCGATTTTTCAGCGTGCATGTAAGGAGACGCCTCAATGAGAATTTTAAAAAAAAGCATTTCATATCTATTTGTTAGTTTAATTGCGCTAGTGGCATCATCTAGCCAAGCATCAAACCTAATTTGTAATACCTCTGAAACTCACGATGATGTTGTGGTCGGTTTTTTTAATGGCGTCGGAAATTCAGAACTACAAGCTCAGTTGTCTTTGGCACTAGTAGCACGTATCTATGGCTCTGATTATAACGGCTTATCAGTCAAATATGAGCCCTTCTACAATCACACTGGTGCTGCGGTCGGTAGTAATACTGGTCAGGATTTAGTCGAGGTGTTTAGGCAACGCGCCGATGAACTTGACCCTAGTGGTTATTTATCAAAGCGCTTAGAATTATTTTATGCAATGACAACCAATGATAGCGGTGGATTAATAAGTGACATAATTCAAACAATTGGCGCAACCAACCAATTACTCAGAGGGTCGATAGAAGATCTGTATACCGATATGTCAAACGAGGTGCTAGCCCAAGTGGGCGAGTTATACTATAACCCACCGACAATCAGTGACTACAATATCCAATCGTCTCGTATTGCCTCATTATCAGCGCAAGGCTCTCGAATGCTTTTTGTCGCTCATAGTCAGGGAAACCTATTTGCCAATGTTGCATACGATTACACGTTAGGCTTGTCGAATATGACTACAAGTAACGTCGGTGTCGTCCATATAGCACCTGCCACAACTAAAACCAATGGCACCCATATATTAGCCGATAAAGATATCGTGATAAACGGCTTACGTTTAACGGGGACGGTGCCTGATATTACCGTGGTAATCCCAGCAACGCATCTGCTGGTTGACATAACTGGGCACGGTTTTATTGAGACATATATGGAGCAATCTCTAGATACCTATGGTCAAGTCA
>JABSRS010000141.1 GCA_013214885.1 Gammaproteobacteria bacterium | reverse complement strand
CCTTAAATAATAGCCATTCACCTTTGTCTGTCTTAAGTCGTTCTGCCTGCTCAACGGTAATACCATTTGAGCGCGCCCAACCCTTAGCTGCGTTAGTTGGATTGCCTTCGGCGTCAAAAGCCGATGAAATAGCAGGTCCACGTTTTTCAACGATTTTGTCTGATTGACCAGCGGACAGTTGTTTAACTGAAACAGCAAGACGACGAGGAGATGCTAAAAAACTAACTGACTCGAAATCAATTCCTGCTTTTTCAAGCTGGGCTTGGATGCTATCGCTAAACGCTTTCGCAAGCGTGCGCAGGGACTTCGGTGGTAATTCTTCGGTACCTAGCTCGATAATTAAATTTTGAACTGACATATTTGGCACCTATCCGTTATTAGCTTTTGAATTAGTATCATTTTTACAAAGCGGGAAACCCAAAGCTTCACGAGTCGCATAATAGGTTTCAGCAACCGCTTTAGATAATGCACGCACGCGTAAAATATAGCGCTGACGCTCGGTCACTGAAATAGCGTGACGAGCATCTAGCATGTTAAATGCGTGAGATGCTTTCATTACTTGCTCATAAGCAGGAAGGGGTAAGCCAGCTTCAATTAATCTTTTGCTGTCTTTTTCACATTGATCAAATTGAGCAAATAGCGCAGGTACATCGGCATGCTCAAAGTTATAGGTCGATTGCTCAACTTCATTTTGATGGAATACATCACCGTAGGTTACTTTTCCTAGCGGGCCGTCGGTCCATACTAAGTCATAAATACTGTCAACGCCTTGAATATACATCGCTAAGCGTTCAAGACCATAGGTGATCTCACCAGTAACAGGCGTACACTCTAAACCACCGACTTGTTGGAAATAAGTGAACTGTGATATCTCCATACCATTAAGCCAGATTTCCCAGCCTAAGCCCCAGGCTCCTAGTGTCGGTGATTCCCAGTTGTCTTCAACAAAACGGATATCATGGACTAATGGATCAACACCAAGCTCTTTTAATGACTCAAGGTATAACTCTTGAATGTTGTCTGGGTTTGGCTTTAACACTACTTGAAATTGGTAATACTGTTGCAAGCGGTTTGGGTTCTCACCATATCGGCCATCGGTAGGACGACGGCATGGCTGAACATAAGCACTGCTCATAGGCTCAGGGCCTAATGAACGTAAAAAGGTTTGTGGGTGGAAGGTGCCAGCACCAACCTCCATATCTAACGGCTGAACAATAACGCAGCCTTGGCGTGACCAATAGTCTTGCAGTGCAAGGATTAGTCCTTGGAATGTCTTAGTATCGTAATTAGGCATAATATCGATTATAACTCTTGCCGTTGATTGAAAATGGCTTTGATTATAGCATCGACAAGAGCATCGTTAGTAGGGTAATTTAATAACAATATTCTAACTAGGTCATATTATTATGTCTTTTAATCCAAATGAAGCTCAACCTACTATCTGTCCTTGGGTCAGTTTAAAAGATCCCATCTATGTTGCGTATCACAATAATGAATGGGGTCGCCCAGTGTATGATCCGATTGAGTTATTCGAAAAGCTTTGTCTAGATGGTCAGCAAGCAGGACTTTCTTGGATAACAATTCTGAAAAAGAAGCAGGGTTACCGCGACGCTTTTTGTCAGTTTGACCCTTATAAAATAGTCGAACTTAGCCCTGAGTATCTTGAGTCCCAAATGGACAACAAACAAATAGTTCGTAATAGGTTGAAGATAGCTTCAATTGTTCGTAATGCCAATGGCTACATAAAAATGAAACAGCAAGGAGTGGATTTTAGTGAGTTTTTGTGGAGCTTTGTCGGTGGTAGCCCGGTGATAAATAGTTACCTGACGATGGATGAGGTGCCAGTATTAACACCTGAGTCAACGGCGATGTCTAAGGAGTTAAAAAAATTAGGATTTAATTTCGTTGGTCCAACAATTTGTTATGCGTTTATGCAAGCTGTTGGCATGGTCAATGATCATTTATTTGACTGCGCTTTCTACAGTGAATGTGGTGGAGATAAGTAAGCCTGAACTGTGGTCAGTTCAGACTTACTAAAAGAGCTTTACTTAATTAAAGTAAAAATCTTTGCGTTTTTTATTGCGGTTTCCAACTTCATTCATGGTATTCGCATCATACAAACGACCGTTGATCATGGTGTAAGTGACGTTCTCAGTGACCCTAATATTCTTTAATGGGTCACCATCAATCACAATAATATCGGCCAGCTTGCCAGCTTTTAATGAACCTATCGCGTGGTCCATTCCGATATAGTGTGCAGGATCGATAGTCGCTGTTCTTAATGCCTCCAGCGGTGTCATACCACCTTGCTCAAACATCCATATTTCCCAATGGGCACCTAATCCTTCACGTTGACCGTGCGCACCAATATTTGCTTTAACCCCGAGATCGCGCAGCTCTTTGGCAACTTTGGCATTACTAACGTGGTTGTAGTGATGATCAGGCGCTTTAGGGCGACGCATCGAGCGAGGCTTGAATACTCACCTGGGACAAAGTTATTTAGCTTGGGATTTACCCAAACATCAGTTTTGTCATACCAGTAATTTTCACCCCAGATGCCGCCGTAGGCAACGACTAAGGTTGGGGTGTAACCAACATCAGTCTGACTCCAGAACTGCTTAATATCATCGTATATAGCGGCGGTTGGTATTGAGTGTTCGATACCCGTATGACCATCTGCAATCATGGTTAAGTTGTGTTGTAACAAAGAACCGCCTTCAGGAACAACCATCATTTCTAACTGGCGACCAGCTTCGATCATTTGCTGACGTTGATTTCGTCGCGGTTGGTTATAGCTTTTGACACTAAACGCACCAACCTTTTTCAATCGTTCAAGGTGGAACTTTGCATCTTCGAGGCTATCGACGTGTGAGGTATAACCAGCTCCTTCAGCTCCGTATAAAATCGTGCCAGTTGAAAATATCCGAGGGCCGACGATTTTTCCTGCTTTTTGCAGTTCACTGGCGGTAAATATCTCGGTTGTATCATTTGACGGATCATGAATGGTGGTCACTCCGAATGCTAGTTCGGCATAGTTCTCCCAGTTTTGCTGAGGAATTATTTCATCACTACCTTGGCTACCATGAGCGTGAACATCGACTAAGCCTGGCATAATCGTTTTACCTGTAATATCAATTATCTTGGCATCATCAGGGATAGTCACTTCATCAGCGGTTCCCACGGCTTTAATGATGTTGTTTTGTACCAGTACAATACCATTGGCAATGACTTTTTTGCCTTCCATTGTGATAACTTGACCACCAACAAATGCGATTGTTCCACGTGGAACATCTGACTTTTGGGTGAAACTGATGTTTAAGCCATCTTCCGTTGGAAGAACGGTTTGCTCTTCTGTGGCATCTTTAGTCAGCTCAAACATGTTTGAAACATCATGGCTGTATAGCTCAGGACCTAACGACCAATACAGACTTTGACCATCATGAGTCCAACTAATGTTTTCACCTGCTCGTTTTGAAAGCTCTTTAACCGGTAAGTTCTTCGCTGAAGGCGCAATAGTTAACGGCTTAATGGTTGGCGTAAATGGTGTGACATAGACTTTAAATCGTTCGGAAAAAGCAACGAACTTACCATCGGGGCTGATTTTAAATTCAGTAGCTAGCTTACTGGTATAGTGTTCAATCTTCTTGGTGCCATCAAGCTTTATACTATTAAAAAGCTGGTCCTTGCCGTAAGCCATAAAGTAAACACGATCATTATCGGCGCCAAACTGTGGCATATAGCCCGACTCAGAAACTAATTTTGGCTCTCCCCCCTTGCTTGAAACTTGATACAGTCCTGGGTTTAATGACCATTTGTCAGATAATATCCGACCACCTCTGGCTTTACGATAGACCACAGTTTTGCCATTAGGTGAAAATGTCGGCTCGACATATTTTCCTGGTGCTGTGGTTAAGGTTTTGCCTTTGCCCGATCTCGCTGAAACGACTCTAATGCTGCCTTGGTCTTGATCGTTCCAAGTGGCATAAACAATTTTTTTGCTGTCTCGAGACCATTGTGGGAATAACTCGAACTGATTTTTTGATTTGGTTAGGCGCTTTATTTTTCCATCTGGTAAGGTCTTTAGCCAAATTTTACCAAGGGCTTCGTAAACAACTTTCTTACCGTTAGGTGACACTTGAACATTGCGGAGCATTTTTACATCGAAACTGGCTTTCTCGATTGCTTGTTTAAAGCGTAATGCTTTTTGAACCTTCTTGGTCGTTGTAACCCTAAAAGGAATAACTTGGCTTTTCTTACTGTTAACATCTAATTTATTTATCTTGCCGCCAGCCCAAAAAACCAGATGTTTATTATCTGGTGTCCAATCAATGGTCGGGTAGACGCCGTGAATCGCCCATGTTTCTTGCATATCTCGGTCTAACTTGCCGTAGACTTTGTTATGTTCTCCGCTTTCAAGATCATAGATATAAAGAGATGATTGAAAGTCGTCTCTGGCAATATAGGCTAACTTCTTACCATCAGGACTTGGGGTTGGTCTTATCGCACCACCCATGCCGTTAATGATTACTTTTATTTCACCTGTTGCACGGTCTAGGCGTTTAATTTTATAAATTCCTTTTACAGAGTCTTTACTGTAATGGAATGTTTTACCAGGTGTGGCATCTTGGCTAAAGTAGATATATTTGCCGTCAGGTGAGAACGCTGGCTCTCCGAGATCTTTCTGGTCATTGGGACGTTTAGTTAACTCGACACCGCTACCACCAGTTTTGTGATACATCCAAACTTCACCAGCTCCAAGTGAGCGCCCTGAAGTAAAATGCTTACGAGCAACGATATAGTCACCATCGGGGCTCCAAGCAGGACTGTTTAATAACCTAAATGTTTCATCGGTTACTGCACGCTGATTGGTGCCATCATTGTCCATAATCCAAATGTTATCACCACCGCCTTGGTCTGACGTAAAAGCAATATATTTGCCATTAGGACTGAATTTTGGCTGCATGTGCCATGCAATACCTTTGGCTAGCGTTGTAACTTCACCGCCATCAATCGACATTTTATAAATATCACCTAATAGGTCAAATACAATTTCTTGACCATTAGGGCTGACATCAATATTTAGCCAGGTGCCTTCGGTGACATTAATGTCAATTTGTTGAAACTGACCTTGTGGTGAGCTTACTTGCCATTTGCTTTCTTTATCTTTTTCTTGTGCGTTAATGACATTAGTTGAAAGTGCTAACGCAACAGCGGTTGCGATGAATGAAGTGGCGCGGTGAAATTTCATTACTGCTCCTAATTTATATTGTTATTAGTATCAAAAATTATTTCTTTACATACTAGCAGTAGAGTCATAGTAAGGTGTATACAAAATTTTAACTGTTGATTTAAAACAAGGTTTTAGCGAACAATGAAATTGGTTGAATAGCGCTTGGTTATTCGTATGTCACTGAATTATATGGTTTTTTTGTTTTATTTGTTCGAGTGCTGTTTTGACTCTGGAACTTGATAATTTATTGGTTGATCTTCATCAAGTCAGCGCTATTGAATAACGATTAAAGTTAATTAATCGAGGCTCTCACCGAGTTTTGGTTAAGTGTATTAACAATTAACTTAATACATGCGTGATTGAAGATTAAAGTCTAAAAACTGGCTTTGCCTATTTAATGCACACAAGTAAGTGTGTCGAAAATTGTGCCTTTAAAGGCGAGGTGGATGGATAGCCCTTTGCAGGCTAAAGTTGATAGCTTAATTGATCTTTGACGGCTGTATCTAAGTTATAAATTATAATTAAAGAGTAATATTATATGTCTATCCAAAATGAAATAAATGTTGACCGCCGTAAACTTTTTAAAGGCGCTGCAGTGACAGCAACTGCTGCTGCCGTTGCTGCGATGGTGTCGGCACCAGCCGCTGCAAAATCAAAGCAATCAGCTAGCAAGCTTGATAACGATTTCATGAAGTACAAAGCAAATCAACTAGAAGTTGTTGAACAAGAACTGGTGCAACCTCCTTTCCTGCCTAAGCACGACCAAATTGCTAAAGGTAAGCCAAAGGTCGTTAAAGTTCGGTTAGTGATTGAAGAAAAATTAATTGAGCTAGAGCCAGGAGTTAAAACTTGGGCCATGACTTTTAATGGTTCAGTGCCTGGGCCAATGATTGTGGTTCATCAATACGATTACTTAGAGCTTACCTTGGTCAACCCTAAATCAAGCTCAATGATGCATAACATCGATTTACACTCTTCAACAGGTGCCCTTGGTGCTGCTGGCTTAACTCACGTTAATCCAGGTGAAGAAGCAACAGTTCGTTTCCGTTGTACTAAAGCGGGTGTCTTTGTTTATCACTGTGCTCCTGGTGATGTAATGATCCCATGGCATGTGGTATCTGGTATGAACGGCGCGATGATGGTGCTTCCGCGTGAAGGCCTAACCGACGAAGTTGGTAAGCCAGCTGCATATGACAAAGCTTACTATATTGGCGAGCAAGATTTTTATCTGCCAAAAGATAAGAACGGTCAATACAAGAAGTACGACAGCCCAATTGCTGGTTTTGCTGACACTGTTGAAGTGATGAAGTCTTTAGTGCCTACTCACATCGTATTTAACGGTGCGAAAGGCGCAATCACTGGTAAGAATGCAATGACTGCGGATGTTGGTGAAACAGTGTTATTTATCCATTCACAAGCAAACCGCGATACTCGTCCACACCTAATTGGTGGTCACGGTGATTTAGTTTGGGAACGTGGTTCTTTTGCTGATAAGCCTCAGACCAATCTTGAAACTTGGTTTGTCGCCGGTGGTAGCGCAGCTGCTGCAATGTACACATTCCGTCAGCCTGGTATCTATGCTTACGTAAACCATAACCTTACTGAAGCTATCGTGTTAGGTGCTGCCGCTCACGTTAAAGTTGAAGGCGAATGGGACAATGATTTAATGGAACAGATTTCTGGGCCGCATAAGATTTAATTAAGTCTTAGGGTAGGGGCTTAGCTCCTACCCAATATTACCGATCTCTAACCACCACTTCTCGTTTTAACTCTAAGGCTCCGCTTATGTTTAAAGCCAAGCTTATGCTACTCATCTTTATCTTTTTTGTGGCAAATAGCCACGCTGCACCTGAGTCACTAAAAAATCAAGCCTATAAAAACTCGGTCCTGTCAGCCGTTTACGGTTTTTATGCTGCGGTCGATTGTAAAGCAATAACAAAAATCATCAGAACTAAGAAATCTGAGCTAAAGAATAACAATATTAAATCAACGCATAGCTGCGACCTTAATCCGTATGTTGAAAGCTTTTATGATTTTAGTTTAGCAACCCCTAATGACTCATCGATTCGAGTGATTTTAAGTATTGCCGATCCAGTTGATGGCCAGCGACACCGTTATTACCAATACATTTCTCTGACTCATTCACGCGAAGGGATAGCCGCTATTGCGTCGATTGAAAGCGAATATTCTTCAGTTTCTTCATCTGTTTTAAATATTGAAGAGGTAGCTGCTACACAACTGGTCAAGAAGTTGGTTTATGGCTGGACAGCCATGCTCGATAGTTTAAGTGATAGCCAACAATATGGTGAAATGATTGTGGAAACAGGATTGGATTTTAAACTGGTGGCGCAATCAATTAGTTCACCAGCTGGCTTAGCCACATGGCTTAAAAGCAGAAATAAACTTTTAGTTAATAGTAGCCATAAAGTTGAAAACCTTAAAATTAAACGATTAACCGCCGAGCGTTTTTTAATCCGTTTTGATTACGATTATCAAGATCAAGATCGGCTAGGTATGGATGGTTTAGCAAGATTGGGAGTCGAATGGCTAGTTATTTTAAAACCAGGACAGCCGCCAAAAATTGAAAAAATGGTTGAGCAGTATTTACCACCAAGATTGAAATCGATCTCAAATATTGAATGTTAGTTTAGGAATAAATAATGAAAAACGTATTTAAGTTAGCGCTGTGCCTTGTGACAATGAGTAGTATGTTGTTCTCGACTTTAAGTAACGCGGGTTTACCTGTTATCCGTGGTATCGGCGGTGAATTCACCCTTAATAGTACATTGGGTCATCCTGTGAGTTTGAGTGACTACCAAGGTAAGACGGTAATTTAAACGTTTGCTT
>JABSRS010000140.1:6061-8095 GCA_013214885.1 Gammaproteobacteria bacterium | reverse complement strand
AGTCGACAGTGATGTTCTCAATCGAAAAGTCTATACCTCACAAGGGATGTTAGTGCGAAAAGATCGTAACCAATAATCAGTTTAGATTTAGTTTGCCGCTAATGCGGCAAACTACTGCCTCGTGATAACTCTATTGCACGCTCACCTTCATGCCATCAGTTAATCGTTCTGCCCCGCGAGTCGCTACTCTATCGCCAATTACTAAATCGCCAGTAACCCCAACCCGTTCGATGGTGCCATTTCCGACCGTTACCGCAATGCGTTTAACCACGTTATCCTTATCAAGTTTAACCACAAACGTACCGTCTTGACGTAATATTAACGCGTCACGATGTATTGTAAGTGGGGTGGTGATATTTTGGGTTGGCACAGTGACGCGCACTAACTGGCCAGCAGCCCAGCTGTTGATTAAATGCTGGGGTAACTCGATTCTAATTTCAAATGTTTGTGAAAGCGGGTCAACACTTGGGATCAGTGATGTAATGGCAGCATTAATGATTTGCTCATTTGCTTGTAACGCCAAGCTAGTCGCATTTTTAACATAGGCCAAATACTTCACAGGGACAAAGACCCGCACTTCTAAATGTTGCCAATCGAGTATTTTTAGGAGGACGTCACCGCGGTTAACATCGGTGCCTGCGCGCACTAAGCGTTTTGATATTAAGCCATTGAATGGGGCTTTGATTACTGTTCGGTCTAGTTGATCGTCGATTATCGCTAACTTTAAGTTTGAAATTTCAATGTCAGTCAACGAAATTTCATATTGAGATTGGGCTTGATCGACTTGAAATTGTGACGTTGCACTCGTTTTACGCAGGGTTAATAGACGGTTTAATTCATTTTTTAAATAGCGGACATTGATTTTCGCTCGTTTAATTTGCGCTTGCTGCTCTAACTGTCTCAACTGTAACGGTCGTAAATCCATTTTGGCTAGGGTATCGCCAGCGTTAACCGATGCACCTGGCTGGGCAATCCAGTCTAAGCGAGCGCTTACTCCTGCGGTAACATCGACATGGGCCTGACTGTGGATCGTGCCCATTAAATCGGTGGTGGCAGATATTTTTACTTCACTGACAATATCGATTTTGACTGGGCTTAGTTTTGGCTCTTCTTCGGCAGCATTGGCGATGCCATGTAAACAGCCTAGTAAAATCGTGGCAGTAACTAGCGATTTGGTGATGATTTTTTGGTCTAGATATTTCATTGATAGTCCTAGCTATTGCTTACAGTTGAAGTTGGAGAAGTTATTGGGTCAGATTGACTTGGGCTGGATTGATTTGGAGTAGATAGTTTTTTCTGACTAAGTTGCAACAAACATGGGAATAGCACTAAGGTGAAAATTGCGCTAATAGCCATGCCGCCAACAATAACCGCGGCAAGTCCACGGTAAATCTCACTGCCGACACCAGGAATGAGCATGAGCGGTAACATGCCAAACAAACTGGTTAGGGTACTCATATAAACTGGGCGGGCTCTGACCCTAATCGCTTGTGCCACCGCGTCAACGGTTGCCACTCCTTCACGCTCGGCAACTCGAGTTTGGTCAACGAGTAATATGGCGTTATTAACCACTAGACCGAGCAAAATAATAAACCCGATCATCGTTAATAAATCCAGAGACTGGTAGGTGAATATATTTAAGATATTAAGTCCAATTACTCCGCCTGCAACCGCTAATGGCATTACCATTAATACCAACAGGCTATCTTTTGGTGATTTAAAGAGTGCAGTCATTAGTAAAAACAAAATAATTAACGCTAACATAAAGTTAGTTAGCATATCGACAATTGCTGATTCCATTTGGTTGGCATTGCCACTGAGTAAAATTGATACATTTGCTCCCGCTTGAGCGGTCATTTTTGAAATAACCTGCTCATTTAACATCACAATAGTTTCTTCAAGTGACATGTTTGCTGGTGGCGATACTTGAATACTGATGGTTTTTTTGCCGTCGACCCGGCGTAATTGAGTCGGCCCAGCCGTACGGGTTAACGTAGTTAGTTCACCAATCGTCTGCGGTCCAGCGAACGGCGA
>JABSRS010000140.1:2327-6051 GCA_013214885.1 Gammaproteobacteria bacterium | reverse complement strand
TGGTAGCGAGCTTAGCTGATCTGGCGTTTGCCATGGTTTCGAGCGTAAAATTACGTTAACGCGTTCATTACCATCGAAATACTCACCAATAAATAAGCCACTGGTAAAAGCACGCAATGCGTTGGCGACATCACGCCTGGTTAATCCAGCTTGGCTAATGCGTTGATCGTTTGGGGTAAAGTTTAACTCTGGTTCGGCTAGACTTAAACCAGGGATCGGGAAAGCCGTGGTATTTGGCATGCTAGCCTTGATCTCATCAATACCAATTTTAGCTAAAGCCATCAGTTGGTTGATGTCAGAGCCTTTGATGTCAATATCGATGGTTCTGCCGTTGCCGCCACCAGAAACATTAATCATCGATCCCCTAAATAAATAAGCATTGGTATCGGGTAGCCCAACAAAGACTTCGCTGCGCACTTGATCCATCAACTCTTCAACGCGCATCGGATCATCACTATATATAAAACCGCCAGTGGCGCCTGAGCCAAATGAGTAAAAGTTATAGCTCTTTATTTTTGGTGATTTTTCACCGGTTAAATACGGGGCTAAGCGTTTTTTAACCAGGGAGGCAATTTCATGTTCTATAAAATCGATATTGCCACCGGGGGGCATATCTAAACTAAAGAAAAAACCGTCGATTGGTGCTCGTGGCATAAAATCGGTTTTCGGCATAAAGCTTAGCGTGATAAAGAATGACCCACCGATCAGAAAACCAATCCAAATCACTCGTTTGGTGACGGTATTTGATAACTTCATCACTAAGTTAGTTAATTTTAGCCAATAGTGTTGATAAGGATCCGGGGCTGGTTTTGATTTAAGCCAAAACTTACTCGCAATGGGGATAATAGTAATGGCGGAAATAAATGAGGTAATGACCGCAATTGAAAGTGTTAATGCGATGTCAGAAAATAACTGGCCCTCGATCCCCGCCATAAAAAATATCGGTAAAAATATCGCGACACTGGTTGCTGTTGAAGCAAATAGGGCGCCGGTAACTTGTAAGGTGCCGCGCATAACGGCCTTGTGATTATTTAAGCCTAAAGCGCGTAACCGGACTATATTTTCTTGGACGATAATGGCGGCATCTAACACTAAGCCAACGGAAAACGCTAAACCTGCCAAAGAGATAACATTTAAGCTGCGATCAAAAGCGCCTAATGCGATAAAGGCAACCAGCAAGGAAACTGGAATGGTGGTGGCGATAATTAAGGTGTTTTTAATCCCACGTAAAAATAGCCACAGGATTAGTAATGCGAGCGCTACGCCGAGTCCTAAATTGCTTTGGACTAATTTAAGCGCATTACGAATATGAACCGAGGCATCAAAACTTAAGTCAATCGTTAGTCCCTGAGCTTTTAAGGGACCCTCGTTTAATTCTATTATTGCAACATTTATTTCGTCAAGCAGCGCAACGGTATTAGCGTCATTACTACGCTGCACGGTAAAATAATACGATGGCTGGCCATTGCGAAGGTTAAAGCCAAAGCGGTCAACTAAGGTGTTTTCAACGGTGGCGACATCTTTAAGGTAAATTGCCCGTGTGCCGTTATATCCGATAATCATTTCGGTTAAGTTTTCGATTGAATACTGACCAGAAAAACGGACGGTATATTGCCTGCGGCCAACATTGGCGGTGCCGCCAGAAGCATCATTGGCTCGGGCAATCGTTGAGCTAATATCGTTAATTGACAGCCCAAGTGATGCTGCTCGCAGTGGAGCAAAGGTAATGCGCAGTTCACGAGGACGCTGGCTCGCCAAGGTTACTTTACCGATCCCTGGGATCCGCGCAAATCGTGGTTTGACGACATCATCAATCAACTTTTGGTATTGGCCTAAATCGGTATTGGGATTACCTGGCAAGGTTTTGATCATTAACGAGGCGGCATTTGATTGACCGCCAGCCGATACAACTGGTTCAAAAGCATCAAGCGGTAATGGTGGCACTTGATTTAAATTGTTAATCACATCGAGTATTGCGCGTTGCATATCGGTGCCAACATCGAACGTTAAGGTGATATTGCCACCACCGCGTCGGATGCTGGTGGTTACTTTGGTAACGCCTTGCGTGTTTTTGACCACATTTTCAATTGGCTCAATAATCACCGACTCAATTTCTGCAGGTGCGGCACTGCGCCAACCGCTGGAAATGGTAATTTGTGGCTGTTCAATATCGGGAGTTAACTGAATTGGCAGTTTTAGAACGCTGATGACACCAAATACAACAATGAGAGCGACAAGAACCAAGACTGCAGCAGGGTTCTTTAGCGCCGAGCGGGTTAAATTCATTTAGATTCCTAAAACAATGTGGTGTTATATAAATGTTAAATATTATATAGATAAAAAATTAATTCCATAATTAGATAGGTTACAAGATATTTCAAATACTAAAACAGATAACAAGGTAGATAGAAAGGTCGATTGAAAAAAAACTTTAAAGGGCTAAACTTAAATAGACCATAGTTACTGTAAGGGGCGAAAAATGGACGTAACACTGTTAGTTACCAAGAGTGATTTTGCAACCGCTAATCTTGAGGCGGAATTGAAGAACCTTGGCGTTGAATTTAATGTTCAATATATCGAGAACCATCCTGAATTAGTTAGCATGCATCAAATTCGTCATTCACCCAACATTTTTGTTAACGGCAGCCTAATCTTTAGGGCTCAGCCGTCGCCTGAACAACTTAAAGCGTATTTTTTACCTTAGCAGCACTAATTACTGTGTTTGTAAGGGGCTATTTCAAAGGGCTACTTCAAGGGACTATGTTGGTTTATCGGAACAGTCCTGAGTTATTTTTCGGAAAAAGTAGACCACGATTAATAACAACGCTGTACCACCTAGCCAATCACCGTAGTCACTCGTCGCTGGCAGTGGAGCGACAAACGCTGCCCAAATCGCGATAACGACTCCCATTAATGCTTCGCCAGTAATTAATCCAGATGCCATTAAAATTCCACTGTTGTTGGGGCGCTTTGATTTTTTTGACAGATGGTTGGCGAGTAAGCCACCGATAAATATTGGCACTGATAGACCCATTGGCAGATAGATCCCAACGGCAACAGCCAACACTGGTAAACGAAAATTAGACCCGCGCCGCTGCTGTATTTTGTCGAGCACGATGATTAAAATAGCGACCACAAATCCAAGATAAATGTAATTCCATTCAATTCCCGCTCCAAAGATCCCCGTTGATAGGTCATGCATTAATCCTGCCTGTGGCGCCGATAAGAACTGTCCTGAGGTATTACCAGGTGCTGGCCTGCCAATGCCGTATCCAGCATCAAGAATTTGTAACACCCAAGGGATAACAAAGGCCGCAGAAACCACCCCAACTACCTGAAACACCTGCTGACGCCAAGGTGTTGCTCCTAATAAGTGGCCACACTTAAGATCTTGCATATTATCGCCAGCAATGGCCGCAGCGGAGCAGATCAATCCCGCGAGATATATTACCGCCATTGGGCCAAGCGTGGCCGCTAAACCTTGATTACCCATGAGTTGTAGCAGTAATAGTGACGAAATAATCACCGTAGCGATGGTAACACCAGAAATAGGATTATTTGACGAACCGACTAATCCAGCCATATAACCAGCGACAGATGAAAATATAAAACCAAAAACCAGCATTAAAACAGTCATTACCGACGCAATAGTTAGTCGGTCTGGATATAACTCAAGGGCAACATAAAAGATAAAAAATAGCGGAATAGTTGATAGCAGCAACAC
>JABSRS010000140.1:0-2317 GCA_013214885.1 Gammaproteobacteria bacterium | reverse complement strand
CAACACGGCACCGACAATCGGCAATGGCGTGTCCAATTCGGTACGCTTAATCGTATCGGCGTTGCTTTTCAGTCGTCGATAAATCGCAAATGATGACTTAATCCCGGTCCATAATGGTTTAGCAAGGGTGATCAGTGACCATAAACCACCGACCATCATCGCTCCAACGCCTATTCTACGGTTGCTACTCCAGGCTGAATCGGCAATATGCTGCCACTGCTCAGCATTAATATCTTGCCAAGACGTACCCGAGGCGACCCCCGCAGCTTGAATTAAAGCATCGCTATTGAATGCAAAGTTAAGTGGTACGCCAACTAAAGTACCAATAACGCCGCCGATAAAGACTAATATCGCAATATTGAGACCGATAATATAGCCAACTCCAATTAAGGCTGGGCTTAAAGTAATGTTGGCACTAATTAGCAATGCGCCACCAAACAATGATTTGACGGTGCTAATACCTGAAGCAAGCAGGCCAAATCCTGACTCAAATAGCTTGAATCCTGCACCGATTAACGCGGTTTGTAGTAACCGATAAAATCCTTGTTGGTGCTCGTTCGATGTTAAATCACCAGTAGAAGTAGGGCTAGTTTCAATCCCGCCTGTTTTTAACACTTCGGCGGTGGCAACACCTTCTGGGAATGTTAATTGTGCTTCAACAATTAGCGCGCGGCGTAATGGAATGGTGAAGGCAACGCCCATAACCCCACCAAGTAGGGCAATCGACACCAGTGGCCAGTAATTATAGCCTTGCCATGCGTTCATTAAGACTAAAGCGGGGATCGTAAATATAATGCCTGCAACGAGCGACTCGCCAGCAGATGCTGCCGTCTGGACCATATTGTTTTCTAAAATATTGGATGTTGGGAATAATCTCAGGATGCCCATTGAAAGTGCTGCTGCTGGAATCGAGGCTGAAACAGTTAAGCCGACCAGTAACCCAATGTAAGCATTGGCCGCTGCCAATAATGCCGACAAAATAATCCCTAGTAATAAGGCTTTTAGGGTAATTTCGGGCAATTTTTTGTCAGGGCCGATCAATGGTGAAGACATACGAACTCCATACAATGAAATTTGTTATCTATTAATTGTACAATAAATAATGGAGATGGGAATAAATAAACTATGCTTATTGATGGGATCTAACAACGATGGACAGTGATAATGAAAATGGCAGAGCTTCACAGTGAAATTCAATCAGGTATTCTCGATTATCTTTTAAATCACCCTAACGAATCAGCTTGTTTGCAAGTTATATACGCCGATTGGCTCGAGAATGAGAGTGTTCCATTTAATATTGAACAAGTGCAAACAGCACTTGATCGTTTGGTTGAGCATGGCGAGTTAACACGATCACGGGATAGTTACTCGTTATAATTTATGTCAGTCGAATTAGGCTAATCAAATATTGTGAGGCAGGTAGTGCGCATTTATATTGGTTTTCTTGGCGTTTTTCCTGAGTTGCGAGGGTTTAAGCACGCAGATAAAGTTACTCATGCCATTTATGGCGGAGTTATCGGTGGTATTGCTGCTTGGATTGGCACTTGGTTAGGCTGGAATATCTATCTAATGGCACTAGTGGCGTCTGGACTGGCTGGTGTTGTAAAAGAAATCTACGATGCTATTAGCTGTAACGGCCAATGGGATCCATGGGATATTGTCGCCACGATGATCCTGCCACTCATAGCGTTATTTCTTTTATTCTAAATAGTTAAGGTGGAAAATTTAGTAAATGAATATCACCTGGTTGGCACACCATATATCTGAAAATCAGCGGTGATTTAGTGACATATCAATGAAAAGTTAATATTTAATTTACTTACTCCGTTATATTTAAGGCTTTAGTATTAGTTTGTGTCATTAAATAAGTCTTTGGTACTTTTCGGTGGTGCTTTTTATTCGGTACAATTGCGCGCCTTGATGTTTTGTTACAAAAAATTAACAAATAGATTGGCACCCAAATAGGGTCAATTGATAATCTGTTGTTAATTTAACTAATAATTGCAGCGAGCAAGGTTCATATAAAGCGATAAAATAATCGTTATAGTTTAATCGTACAACGATAATTAACTAATGAGATAACTAAATTGAAGTCACACATATTAAGTAGTGTTTGGCTTCTAATGATAAGTAGTAATGTTCATGCTAATACCGCATGGGATATGGATATCAATAAATTTAAAACATCTCTTACATTAGAGCAAAATAATAACTTTTTTAATAAAGATAAACAGCAATTCACTGAAACCTCTAGTGTTTTAGCTATAAGCAATCAAACCGTACAGTTATTTGAAGGATACGCGATAACATTACCATT
>JABSRS010000139.1 GCA_013214885.1 Gammaproteobacteria bacterium | reverse complement strand
AGTGCGCACAAAAAGTACTGCCGCCGGTTCGAATTCAGCAAGAATGACTTCGACCATACGGTCATGCAAGAGTGCAGTTAATGCCTGTTCCTGCTCAGTCGTTAGTGCGTCTGATTCTACGTAGTAAGCAATACCACGCTCTAAACGCTTAACTTTATTTAAACCACAGTTATGGGCAATGTCGGTAGCCTTAGAAGACCAAGGAGAAATTGTGCCAGGACGTGGGGTAACCAACAATAATTTGCCACTTGGTTGGTGCTCAGCAATCGTTGGCCCATAAGTTAACAGCTTATTTAGCTTGGTTAACTCTGTAGTCGATAGTTGTGCTGTTAAATCAGCAAAATGGACAAACTCAGCATAGATTGCACTGACGTTTAAATTAAGTTCATCGCTCAACGCTAAAAGTTTGTTAACACGAAATTCGGATAATGCAGGGGCGCCACGGAGGATTTCCATAGATTAAGTCACCAATTTTAAGTAGATGGGCTAAAATTCCGCGCCATTATAAGTGAAATAGATCACAAATTTAACTATTAGTAAGTTTTTTTTTGCTGTTTTGTAATTTTTTTTAAACAATAGTGTGTAAGACATTGATCTGAGATAGACTGATAACTATCACATCCCACTGGAGCCTTAAATTGTTAGCCCATAATTCAAACAATCTTGTTGGCCGTGTTGCCGTGGTAACTATATTGCTGCTAATGCTTATTGGCTGCCAAGAATCGGAACCTAAATCTCATTTTGAACAAATAAAACAACGTAAAACTATCACCGTAGGCACCTTATATGGACCTGCTAGTTATTTCAGTTCCGATATTACCTCGAGTGCGATTGAGCAGGAGCTCGCTAATCTATTTGCCCAAAGATTAGGGGTCGAATTAGAAGTGGTTGCTAGCTCGGACTTGCCAAGTCTTTTTTTGATGCTTGAAAATAAACAAGTCGATATTCTAGCCACTGGATTATCAGTCACCGACCAACGCCTAGCCAAAATGCGCTTTGGCCCGCCTTATTACCATGTCACCCAACAACTGGTATATAAGCAAGGCAAGAAACGGCCCCGAGAAATAGCCGATTTAACGGGGAATTTAACCGTTATTGATGGCAGTAGTCACCTTGAAACCTTAAAAAAACTTAAGCTAGAACATCCTCAACTCAATTGGCATACCACCACCTTGTACGATCCTGACCAATTACTAAAAATGTTAATTGATGAGAAAATTGATTACACCGTCGTAGATTCGACGGTGTTAGCGCGCAACCGTCGGCGCTATCCTGATATTAGTTTGGCGATGACACTAAGTAAGCCCCAACCCATTGCATGGGTTATTAGTAATAATACCGACGATTCACTGTATGGCGAAATCATTGATTTTTTTGGTCAGATCCAAAGTGATGGTTTAATGGTTCAGCTAGAAGAAAAATATTTTGGCCATGTTCAACGCTTTGACTATGTCGACACCAGAGCTTTTATTAAAGCCGTTTCAAAGACCTTACCTAAGTATCAATTATTGTTTGAGCAGTACGCTGGTAATTTATCATGGCTGCAGCTTGCCGCCACCTCATATCAAGAATCTCACTGGGATCCTCGCGCTAAATCGCCAACGGGTGTCAGAGGCATGATGATGCTGACTTTACCCACCGCCAAACAAGTCGGCGTAACCAGCCGCTTAAATCCTGAGCAAAGTATTCGAGGTGGTGCGCTTTATTTACGTCAGCTGCTCGACCGACTGCCCGAGACTATCGCCAAAGATCAACAGTTTTGGTTTGCTCTTGCCGCGTATAATCTTGGATTTGGCCACTTGATGGATGCCCGAAAATTAGCAAAGAAAATGAATAAAAACCCTAATAGCTGGGCCAGTATTAAACAAATCCTGCCACTGTTAGAAAAAAGTAAATACTATAAAAAAACCCGTCATGGCTTTGCCAGAGGACGTGAAGCCATTCATTATGTTGATAGCATCAGGCGCTACTATCAGACACTCGAGTCGTTGTCCCTTCGCTCAGTCCTTAGCCCAAAGATCCTTGAGTTAGCAGCTGCTGAAGACTCAGTGCCACACCCTATCCCCCAAAGTGCGATTGAACTACAACTAAACTAGTGTTATTTGATGTTTTGTAGCATTTAACTACCGGCGGAGTTAAATAAATGTTAAAAGATATTTGAAATAATAATAAGCTAATCAAAATTTGGGGTTAAACGATGCGGTTCCTTTTATGCTGTTACATACTCTTCGTTGCGCACACGGTACACGCGGGTGAGCAATATCATCAACTGCAACGAATATCACCAGATGAAGGATTATCACAAGGCTTTGTGACCAGGACGGTACAAGATAATAAAGGATTTATCTGGATCGGAACTCAAATGGGGCTAAATATTTATGATGGTTATCAAGTAAAAAGCTTTACTGATCCCGATAACATCCTCAGCCAAGAGCACATTTTAACTTTAGTTATTGATCAGCAAGGTTATATTTGGGCGA
Organism: Gammaproteobacteria bacterium; assembly: GCA_013214885.1. Classification (GTDB taxonomy): domain Bacteria; phylum Pseudomonadota; class Gammaproteobacteria; order Enterobacterales; family Psychrobiaceae; genus Psychrobium. The sequence continues at coordinate 5,645 of JABSRS010000139.1, read as the reverse complement.
GCACCTATGGTGCTGGTCTGTTTAAAATCAATCCAAGTACCCATCAAGTCACTCATGTCAAAGCTATAAGTCCAAGCAATCAACCTATTTACACCATTGCGCTTACTGCGACCAATAGCCTATGGCTTGGGACAACCGATACATTAGTGCACATCGATATTAATCAACATAAAGTTTTGGCAACAATTAAGCTAACTATTGACCAATCTTTGATCCGCGATATTTTGGTGATAGATGATTTAATATATGTCGCCACTTCGATCGGGCTTTATGTCGCAAACAGCCAAACCAGCGCAATATCCTTTATTGAACACCGACCGAGCGATCAACGAAACTTGCACAGTGATAATACTAAATTATTACATCGACACTCTGATGATATTTTGCTGGTTGGCACCGTTGACGGACTTTACAGTATTTCACTCGGCCATGAGATGCCTACCACAACAATGCTCATTAGCTCGCTCAATATTTTGGATATTGAAAAAATTGGCTCCGATTATTTTATAGCTACCTCACAAGGTCTTTTTAAAGCCAATGCTAGGACCTTTGAAGTTGAACCGACCTTAAAATTTAGTGATTCTAAATATCAAATCAGTGACAACAACATCAACGATATTTTAAAAGATAAGTCCGGTAATCTGTGGTTGGCTTCATCTTCTCAGGGTGTGCTGGTTTGGTCGCCTCGAACCGAGCTTTTTACCAATTTCACGGCCAATCAAGCCAGTGGCTTAAGCCACGACCACATTTGGTCAATTTACCAAGATAACAATGATATCGTGTGGATTGGTACCAATAACGGACTCAACAAACTTGACCTCTCCAACTCAAAAATACAACAATTTATCGTTAACACCAGTAATAAGAATCCTTATCAAGAAAGCTATATTTATGATATTTTTCCTCAAGATAACGATCATCTATGGTTATCCACCGCATTAGGATTGCGTTTATTTGATAAAAATACAGGTGAGTTAACGACGCCAGAAATCCCCAATCAACATCAAGAGCTTATGGCGCGTAGCGATAACTCGATAAACTTTATTGGCAGTGGTGTGTTCGCCATATTTAATACGTCGGGTCATTATCTGCTGAACATAGAAACAGGAGTGCTAACCTCATTAGCCAAGCTTGACCAACAAACTGACTCTGCGCTATCTGGCCATCTATTACCCCAGCTTCCCGGCTATCAAGATACTATTTTATTATCAACTTTTGGTCGGTTAGTTTCATATAATACGCAAGATCAGAGTGTTAAGGTTATTTATCAAGCCATTAACCAACAACAGAAAATGTTCAGTTATACCGACAGCTGGGCACTGGATGAGAAAAGAAACATTTTGTGGCTGGCTACCGCAAGCGAAGGGCTAATAGGTCTTGATTTTACGACATTAGCAGTCAAACACCGCTTTGACTTAACGTCGGGTCTAGCCAGTAATTATGTTTACAATGTTAATCTCGAGCAAAATGACACCCTGTGGTTTAGCTCGCAGTCTGGTTTGTACCAGTTAAACCTCGCTACCTTTAATTTAACTCAATATGAAGTATCCGATGGTATTTCGGCTAATGAGTTTAATTCTAATGCGACATATAAACTCTCCGACGGCCGACTAATATACGGTTCAACTCGTGGCGTGACACTTTTTAACCCGACTGAACTGATCAATTCGGTTGATAATACTAAACCTTATCGGGTGCAGATAACTAATATCTCTGTGATGTCTCCCAATCGAACTTTTAAACATACAGGGAAAGTACTCAATTTCAAGCATGACGAAATCGGGTTAACCTTTGAATATTCGACATTAGAATTTAATCAACAACGAAAGACCCGTTACAACATCAGCTTAAGTGGTGAGCAAGCACTCCAATATAAGGATATTCAAGCAAACAGCATCACGCTATCACAGCTGCCTCCTGGTGATTACCAGCTAGCGATTACCGCGCAAAGTGCCCATTCGGGCTTAGTCAGTCCTCCAACACTGGTTAGATTTAACATCAATAACGCCCCCTGGTTAACACCGAGTGCCAAGTTAGCTTATTTCTTGGTGTTGCTGGTGCTGGTATGGATAATTTCGAATCGACGTCGTCACCAAAGAGTCCTGTTACTGAACGCACACCAAGAGGTACTTGAGTCGCAAGAACAAATGTCTTTGGCTTTAAGAGGTAGTGGTAGTGCTATTTGGGATTACCACATACTAAAGAATCGGTTGTATCAAAAACGACTTACCCAAGATTTAGGCTATCACAGCGCAAAATCACATTGCACCGGCTACAGTGAACATACCGAATTAATCCATCAAGATGATCTCAATCGACTTCGCCCTATCTGGTTAAATTTTGTTGACGGTACCAATGATAGTTGGGATGTCACCTATCGAATGCGCGCAATTGATGGCAGCTGGGTGTGGTATCGAGATGTCGGGCGAGTGGCCAGTCGAGATATTCACGGTAAACCTAGTCGCCTAACGGGGACGTATACCAACATCACAAAGGCCAAAGCGACTGAAATTAAGGCACAACTTTTTGGCGAGGCATTTAGTCAAATTAAAGATTGGGTGCTGATCCTTGATCAAGATAAAAAACCAGTCTCAGCAAACAAGGCTTTTTATGATGAGTTTGATGATGATGGCTCAAGCACTTCAGTCACTCTGAGTCGATTGGCCAAACAAATTGGCTCAAAGAAGTTAAAACAATATATTCAGTTATTCAATAGTTTAGAGGTCGATCAAAGCTGGCATGGTGAGGAAACGTTAACCACGCCTACTCGTGGCAAGCACCCCGTCAGAATAAGTGTTAATACCATTGCTGATTCATCGAACGCAATGAGCAAAAATGTTGAGCATTTTGTGTTAATTGTTTCAGATATAACTGAGCAAAAAATTGCGGAGAAAAAACTGCAATATTTAGCGAATTTCGACCACTTAACCAAACTGCCTAATCGGGCCTTAATGCTGACAAAAATAGAACAAGCCATTATCAATTCAAATCATCATAAAAATAGTATTGCGCTATTTTTTATTGATTTAGATCGGTTTAAACAAGTTAATGACTCACTAGGTCATAGTATTGGGGACAAGTTACTCCAACACATTGCAGAGCGGTTACGCGCAAACATCAAGTCAGATGATTGTGTCGCACGTCAAAGTGGCGATGAGTTTATTATTTTAATCAATTCATTCCAGCAGGTTGATGATTTAATCTGTATTGCACAGCGGCTCAATAAAAAATTGGCTGAACCGGTGTTGATTGAGCAGCATCAGATCAATATATCTTCAAGCATCGGTATTGCCATTTATCCTGAAGATGCCAGTTCAGCAGCCGATTTGATTCGTAATGCCGATTTAGCGATGTTTGAGGCAAAAAAATCTGGACGCAATCGATTTGAACTGTTCACCAAAAAAATGGATCAAGACTCACGACAACGTCATCATCTTGAGCAAAAATTAAAATATGCCTGTGATAACCGTGAATTAGTCAATCATTATCAGCCAATTTATGATCCTCAAAACAGCAAAATAGTTGGTTTTGAACTCTTGCTACGCTGGCCCACTGACGATGGTTTCATTTCGCCAGCGGAGTTTATTCCGGTGGCAGAAGACATTGGACTAATATCAAAAATAACTGAAATTGCGATGGAGCAAGCATTGCTCGATATTAAACAGTGGAAAAACACCCTCAGCCAACCATATTTATCAATTAATTTGTCCGCCATTCATATTTTACAGCCTGGTTTAGTCAAACATTTAGTCGGGTTATTGCTCAAACATAACTTACCGACCAACATTATTCGCCTGGAGATAACTGAAAGCATTTTAATGGCAGATAAAAGCAAAGCCCTCGCTTGTTTGACTGAGCTCAATGACATTGGTTTTGAGTTATTCTTGGATGATTTTGGCACGGGTTATTCTTCCCTAACCTATATTAAACAGTTTCCGATCAAGGCGATTAAAATTGACCTGTCTTTCGTCCGAGACATCGGTAAAGATAATGTAAATGAATCAATCATAAAAACCATTATATCATTAGCTGAAAGTTTGAATATTTATTGTATTGCTGAGGGCGTTGAAACGACAGAACAATTAGCATTTTTACAAGCCAATGGTTGTCATCGGATCCAAGGTTTTTTAATTTCGAAAGCCGTACCTTTTGAGAAAACACTCAGCTTATTAAGACAAGAATCAGTTGCATGATCATTATAAAGTTAGTAACTTTATATATAACAAGTGTCACTCAGGATAGATAAGCACTTAACAAACTCGCGATTTAAATAAATACATGGATGTATATGAATAATTTAAATCTATCTACGTTAATCAGAAGTACCAAGTCATTAATTATTATCATTGTCACATTGTGTTTCTCGATTGCATTAATTTTATATGGCAGAGAGTTAACCACTAGAGTTGGTTACAGCCAAACCTTATGGAATAAACTCAATGGTAAGGCGAGCCAGAAAACATCACTAACAATCCAAATAAAACAAAGTTTCGGTGAGTTAGGCATTAAGTCGAGTTTTAAAGCCTATATTGAAGAACAAGATACAGTTCAGGGAGCAAAAATTGAATTACACACCTCCAGCGCTCAGCAAGTGATTGATAAATAAAAAGTAGACGATAACGCCCTGCAACAAATTTACGATTGTCAGACTCGAGTTCTGATGCCAACTCGCAGATTGAATCAACGATGCAATATATCTCATTTGGATATTTTTTTATTTTATTGCTCATTGGATATAGTGTTTTATTCTTGCTATTTGCCACCGCACTGATCGTCGCCATCAAATTCTCAGTTTAAAATATGAAGAAATAAACGAATTATTTTATAACGCTCCCCTAGCCAGTATTGCTTTTAACAATCAAGGCGAAATAATAGCAGCGAATAAGAGTGCCAGTTTACTTTTCGATGCCACCATAGTGCAATTAAAGTCCTTATTGATAGAGCATTTATTTGCTTCAACTGACCGCGACTATTTTCTCAAATTACGTAGTCAATCAATGCTTAATGACTAAAAAAACAAGGTAAAGTCATCAGGGATGAAGAAAATAAAGCGGTTAGGATGATTAGTACAGTACGGGATGTCACCAGCCTAAAGAAAACCGAGCAGCAATTACAGTTATCGGCCAACATCTTTCAGCATACCGTTGAAGCAATTGCCGTGTTTGATGTCGACAATTATATTTTAAAAATCAACATGGCTTTTGAGAAGATCACCGGTTTTACCGAGCAAGAAGTTTTAGGCAAAAAACTAGAAACCATCTTACGAGCCAATTACTTTGACCAAGTGGTGAAACCAGGACTATCTACTTTGGTAAACAAAATATTAACAACCTACCAGCTCAAGCCTCAACGGTTACTGCAAGAAGTCACAGAGCAAGCAATCCTCAACAATCCAGATGTAACTATCGCAGAACTTGAAGCAATCCAAGATTTGGGGGTTGGGATCAATTTCGACCAGTTAGGGGAAGACTATTCAACATTAGAAGATATCAAACGTATTGGTTTTAACAGTGTTAACACCTTATCGCAACCAATCGCTCAGCAACAACACAGCCCTGTCATTGAACAAAGAATAATAGCACTGCAAAATAAAATAAGCTCGCTACCACTAAGAGAAGCCATCGTTCAAAACCACATACTCATTG
>JABSRS010000014.1:2101-20867 GCA_013214885.1 Gammaproteobacteria bacterium | reverse complement strand
AGAAGGGCGCGCTAGCCAAGATTTTAAATATAGCTGGACTATGCCATCGAAAGATCAGGCTAATATTGGTTTAGTGTTAGATGTTAATCAACCGGCGCAAGGTTACCAGGTATTATCGGTAACACCTGGCAGTACCGCCGATGTGCTTGGCATTACTAGCGGTGACTTTATTACCAAGATTAATGGTATTAGTGTTAACAGCGAAAATTCTCAAACGATAAACCTGCTGAAAAACCTGCGCGGTGGTGACATGCTCGAACTAACCATTAATAACAGTGGTAAGCAACGCCAGCTGTCAACCAAGGTGGCTAGCTTAAAACTCCCTAGTGTTAGTTTCACGGTTGGCGCGGCTGATAAAATGCTAGCCAATAGTGACCCATCAAGTTGTGGTAATTTAACGATTTTTAACAAGCCGCCAGCTGCACGAGATATTCATCCTGTAACCGTAGCAAAAATTGATGGTGAGAGATCGTACACTTCACTTAAATTTATCAAGTTACCAGTCGGCAAACACATCATTCATCTTCACGAATATATTTCAGATCCCCGAGTGCGCCGCCCTAATGGTATCCAAAAGTCCAAGCCGATTGAGATTGAGATTAAAGCCAATATGAAGTATCACCTTGGTGCACAGTTTAATAGCAAACTGCGTTACAAAACTAAAAAAGAGCTGTTTTGGACTCCTGTTGTTTGGAAGATCTCCCAGAGAAAGTGTCAACTTTAGTAATGACTCGATTAGGGAGCAAACTTTTGCGATAATTGGCGCTTATTATTTTATGGTGGAATAGCAATGAGCGAGCAAACAACTCAACTTCTTAGTCAATACTTTGGTTTCAGTCAATTTCGTCCAGGGCAAGGCGAGGTTGTTGCCAATATTTTACAAGGGCAAAGTGCCGCTGCTATTTTTCCAACGGGGGCAGGTAAGTCGTTATGCTATCAACTGCCAGCGACTCAGCTGCCCCATCTCACGTTAGTGGTGTCGCCGTTATTGGCATTGATGCAAGATCAACTCGAGTTTATAAAAAGCAAAGGGATCAGTGCTGCTAGCATTGATTCTACCCAAACTCGTGAACAAGCCAATGCCGTAATGAAAGGCGTTCGAGAAGGCACGATTAAAATATTGATGATCTCAGTTGAACGTTTGAATAACGAACGCTTTCGTCAGTTTTTATCGGGGGTACCAGTGTCATTACTGGTGGTTGACGAAGCTCACTGTATTTCAGAGTGGGGCCATAATTTTAGACCCGATTACCTAAAGTTACCGCAATATCGTCGTGAATTTAATATTCCACAAGCCTTATTGCTAACGGCTACTGCGACTTCACAAGTAATTGAAGATATGGGGCGCAAGTTCGACATCGAGCCGCAAAACATTACCCTAACAGGCTTTTATCGTCCTAATTTAAATCTTGCTGTTGATGGCGTGGCGAGCGAGCAAAAAATTCCTCACCTGTTAAGCTGGCTGGCACCAAAAGCGGGTCAATCAGGGATTGTTTATGTCACTTTGCAACAAACCGCCGAAAAAGTGGCGCAGCAATTAGCAGCGCAGGGCATTAACGCCCAAGCCTATCATGCTGGAATGAACAGTGACGTACGCCAGTCAATTCAGCAGCAGTTTATGCAAGGAAAAATCAACGTTATTGTGGCGACAATTGCTTTTGGGATGGGGATTGATAAAAGCGACATTCGCTTTGTTGTCCATTATGATTTACCGAAATCTATTGAAAACTACGCTCAAGAAATTGGCCGTGCTGGTCGTGATGGTGCCAGCTCGGATTGTTTGGTGCTAGCGAATCGCGATAACCTCAATGTGCTCGAAAACTTTGTTTATGGTGATACCCCAGAATCGAGTGCCATTGCCTATGTACTCGAACAAATTGCGATCAGTGAAGGGCAATGGGAAATCGTTCAAAACAGTTTATCTAGCCAATCAAATATTCGTTTGTTAAGCCTAAAAACGCTATTGGTTTACCTTGAAATACTTGGCATTATCAAGCCACTTTACAGTTACTTCGCCGAATATAAATATAAAGTGTTGAGCAGTGAAGCGCAGGTGTTAGCTAGTTTTAACGGTGAGCGTCAGGACTTTGTTAAGGCGATTTTTAACTCATCGGATAAAGCTAAGTTGTGGGCAACCATTAACTTTGACACCCTCAATAATCAATATTCCAGCGGCCGCTCTCGAGTGATTACTGCCCTTGATTATCTTGATCAGCAATCAATGATTGAGCTGCAAACCAAACAAATGACCCAAGTGTATCAAGTGTTGGTGCCAAAATTTAATCTCGAAAAGTTAACTCAAAAATTAGCCACTCGCTTTATCGATAAAGAGGGCAGTGAAATCAAAAGGATCCACCATTTGCTGGACTTCTTTGCGAGTGATAAATGCTTGTCGCAGCAGCTGTCACATTACTTTTCAGATTTCACTGTAACCGGGCCGTGCGAACATTGCTCAGTTTGCGCGGGAAAAGTAGCGCAATTGCCAGTAACGCCGCAACCTGCGCCTCTGGCAACACTCGATTATCACCAACTCACCAATGCTATTTGCGAAAAACTTGGTGATAAACAAAGTCCAATCTTAATCAGTCGTTTTTTGTGTGGCCTGACAACCCCGATTTTTACTCGATTAAGAGTGCGTTCGATTCAAGGATTCGCTCGGCTTGAAACTTATCCATTTAGTGAAGTTACCACTTGGGTTAAGGCTCACTTAGCCTAGTCTATAGGATGGTCTATAGGGTAGTTAATGTGCTTGTTTGGTTAGTGGTTGTTATACGATAAATCGTGCCGTACTGGTGCTCGGCCATTGGTGCTACTGACAGCCCTGATAATAGCTGAGTTAGTTGCGGTGTTGTGTTGCTATGACCGACTATCACCACAACGCCAGTCTGGCGTTGTATCCAATCAGCTAACTCGGTCAGTTTTCGTGGATCATAACTGGTGACTTTAAGTTTTAGCTGTTGTGCCAGCGGTGCTATTGTCTGTTGGGTCCGTTGATAATCGGTGCTCAGTAAAAGGGTCGGCTGATACGGGGCTAACAACTTGGCCACCTCAAGTGAGCGCTGTTGCCCTTGCGGCGAAAGCTGAGGATCTTTTCCGCTAAGTTTCTCGCTATGACGTAGCAAGAAAATATCCGTTGGTATGGCTTGGGCTAAGCCGCTGCAACAAAGCAGTATTAACATTATTATTTTTAGCATCGAAATCTCAATCTAAATCAATCTGAGCCTTATCTTAACAGTTCAAATCTAGCTTACCAGTTCAAAACTGCCTTACCAGTTCAAAAATAGTTTTGTTAACCAACCTATTAGTAACTAACTGATTAGCCGATTTTTATCGTTATCACCTTCGCCTTTAGTCTACTATTTAATCTCTAATACCAAGGCTAAACTCAAGTTAATATTTATTAAATTTAGAGTGAAAATTATGAAACTAGAATCATTGGCATTGCACCATGGTTATGAGTCAGAAGCGACGACCAAAGCGGCAGCAGTTCCTATTTATCAAACAACGTCATACACCTTTGATGATACTCAGCACGGTGCTGATTTATTCGATTTAAAAGTCGCTGGTAATATTTACACCCGCATCATGAACCCAACCAGTAGTGTGCTCGAACAGCGTGTTGCGGTGATGGAAGGTGGTATTGGTGCCTTGGCCGTTGCATCGGGAATGGCCGCTATCACGTACGCCATTCAATGTATTTGTGAAGTGGGGACCAACATTGTAAGCACCAGTCAGCTATACGGTGGCACGTACAATTTGTTTGCCCATACGTTCCCAAGGCAGGGCATCGACGTTAAAATGATCTCTGCTGATGACTTTGACGGCATTGAGCAAGCAATCGATCAAAACACCCGCGCAATATTTTGTGAATCGATTGGTAACCCCGCAGGTAACATTGTCGATATCGAAAGGCTGGCGAAGATTGCTCACCAGCATGGCGTGCCATTGATTGTCGATAACACCGTAGCAACACCTTATCTATGTCGCCCATTCGAGTTGGGCGCCGATATCGTGGTTCATTCTTTAACCAAATATATTGGCGGGCATGGTACGTCGATTGGCGGCGCAATTGTCGACTCGGGTAAGTTTGATTGGGTGGCGAACAAAGAACGCTTTAAAATGATGAATGAACCCGATCCTTCATACCATGGTGTGGTATATACTGAAGCGTTAGGCGCAGCCGCATATATTGGCCGTTGTCGGGTTGTCCCTTTGCGTAATATGGGAGCGGCAATTTCACCATTTAACTCATTTTTAATCTTACAAGGCTTAGAAACCTTAGGTTTGCGGATGGATCGTCATTGTGAAAACTCACTGGCATTAGCCCATTACCTAACGCAGCATGACAAGATCGCATGGGTCAATTATGCCGCATTGCCAGACAGTCCTTATTATCAAATGTGCCAGAAAATCACGGGCGGACGTGCTTCTGGTATTCTAAGCTTTGGGATCAAAGGTGGTCTGGAAGCAGGTGGTAAATTTATTGATGGTCTCAATATGATCTTGCGTCTGGTTAATATTGGCGATGCCAAATCACTAGCTTGCCACCCCGCATCAACCACTCATCGCCAGTTAGATGACGATGAATTAGCTGCAGCTGGTGTCAGCCGTGATCTGATTAGAATTTCGGTTGGGATTGAGAATATCGAAGATATTATTGCCGATGTCAGTCAGGCCCTAGAACAAGTTTAACCTTATTGGTTAGCCGCTATTTAATCGCGGCATTTTGATCTCCTGCAATTGCGATCTGACTCATTAGTGCTAGTATAAATACTAGACCGTAATGCAGGGGTGAACGATGAATAAACTTGTTGGCGTAATTAGTATTTCTTTCATATTATCAGGTTGCTACAGCAATTGGCCGCAATTAGATTCCTTTGCTGATCACATTGACTGTGATACCACTAAATCACAACTTATCGCGTTAGCTGACCAGCATCAAACGGCGTATCAATGGGATGATCAATACCAGGTTTTATCGGTTAACAAAGCGGATGATGCATTAGCCATTCAGTTTGTTGCTGTGTCATATGGCTCTGATCTTATTCGACTAGATACCGTCACCGCAGTTAAATCTCAGATTACATTTTTTGGTTTAGACCGCACGCAAGGCGATCCCTATCTTATTTTACGTTGTAATATGCCAACGCTGCCCAAGTCTTGAGCGTAGGATCAATAACCCAGGTAATAAAGTTAACATCAATAATGTTAATAGCGTGGTTGAAGATAAGTCTAAGCGTTGCATTAAACCAATAAGTGCGCCAGACCCACTCATTTGAAACAAGCCAAGCAATGCCGCAGCGGTGCCTGCGCGATCACTAAAAGGAGCAAGTGCTTGGCCTGCAGCCGAGCCAAGTGTCCAAGCAAAACCTACTGATGAGCATATAATTGGTACCATAAATGCCCACGGCTCAGCAATGCTGCTAAGGCCAAACATTAATATGCCAGAAAAAACCAGTACCCCAAGTCCCAATGTCAACGCACTGCGAGAGCCGAATCTTTCCATATATCTCGGTGCCACTAAACAAGCAATAATATTAAATACCGCGTTAAGACCAAACCAGTAGGTAAATTCATTCATGCTCAAACCATATTGATTCATCAGCAGCTCTGGTGCGGATGTCACATAAGCAATGATCACCGCCATGGCCAATAAGCATAGCGTGGCATGAAACAAAAAGGTTGGTTCCCTCAATACACTATAGAAACGATTAAAGCTGATTAAGCTGCCACTGGTATCTGTATGAGCTGGCCTGGTTTCTTTAAAGTTGATCCAAATGATAATGAGTGCAACTAGCGCAAAACCGACCATAAAGCTAAAGTTAGAACGCCAACCAAATTGTGCGGTCAACCAGCTACCTAATAGCGGGGCCAATGCTGGTATAAAACAAATAGCACCGTTGAGGTAACTAATCATTTGGCCGCTGCGCTTAACCCCAAAACTATCACGTACCGCGGCAAAAGCAGCAACTGATGTCGCACAAGCACCGACACCTTGAATAAGGCGGGCAATCAGCAATTGTTCAATGTGCTGGGCATAAAAAGCCATCAACGCGCTGATCCCATAGATAATGACACCTGCAATCGCAATTGGTCTGCGGCCATAGCGATCAGCCAAGGGGCCCGCAAATAACTGGCCTAAGCCTAAGCTAAAGATAAACCAAGTAATAGTATCTTGGGCCAAGGTCATTGAAACGTTTAAATCATTACTTATCTTAACCAGTGCTGGTAAATAAATATCGATTGCCAACGGACTAAATAAGACTAACAGCACCATTAAGGCGACTATTTTGGTATTTGCAGTGGTTGGCTCTGCGCCAAGTGTTGATTGTTCAGTGACAGACATTGATGACCTCGTTATTTGAGGCGCCATTGTATTGATCTCTAGGCTATCAATACAATGGATTTATGGTGATTTGCGATCAATATCGTCTTACAGTTCCATATTTGAGTATTTTAAGGATAAACCACAGTAGATTATTAGCTTAAGATGCTGTTCCAGTAGCGTGCACCACTGGGCGTTCTACCATTGCTGAACTTGGCTTATCCCAAGAGCTTAAAGATTTTCCAACTCCACTATTGCAAGGAAAGTTACATATAGCGATTGCTAACAGTTCTGAATTAATTAAAAAATTACCACAATTAGAGCGTTTAATGGCTAAGCTGGTGTACAAAAATTGGGTTGCGCACTTAAAATTAAACTACACCAAGCTATATCAACCAAGAAAAACCCGTAATAACTTAGTATTATTGGTGTTCTCGCTGTAATTAACAACAAAATGCTTGAATTGTAGACGGTCGATCAATTTAAGTGATAAAAGCACTTTACCTTTAATTTCCCTTATGTATAATTCACCTCGTTCGCAGGGGTGTGGCTCCAATTGGTAGAGCAGCGGATTCCAAATCCGATGGTTGGGAGTTCGAGTCTCTCCACCCCTGCCACATTTAGAAGGCCTGATTATTTATTTATAAATAGTCGGGCCTTTGTCTTTTCTAGGCCTATAAGGCTTTGTGCAATAACTCATTATTATTTCAATTCGAATGGTAATCCGCTACAGAATAATCGAAGTTGAATTTTCTCGTATACTTTCCACCTTGCCAATATTTAACTCAATGGTTTGTCGATATATTAAGCCAAATTCTGCAATAACTCTTTTATCGATAATCACTGGTTCGGTAGTGATACCAATTCCGTTAATTATGTGGCCTTGGCGTGCGTAGATTTTAGCGGAAAGGAATTACGGACACTCAAAAACTTTAACCCTCAAAATCAGTTTAACTGGAACACTAAGCTTTTCGTAATAACCCGAATTTATGTTCCAAGTGCACCTGATAATATCCATCGTTCATTGACCACCAATGATGGTGTTGATTGAATTTCAAATTTACGAGCTAATTTTCGATCTCGTTTAATTTCCTGCACTCTATCTGAGGATGGATAGTCTTGCAGAAAACGCTGTCTATCTAATCCGACTTCAACTGCAATATCTGCAAGAGTCTCCAAATCACCGATGTTACGGTTTTCACTCATGTGTGCATGTGTAACCGCGTCAAAATAATCCCAATACCCTTGCTGACCACCTTGTTTTTGCGCAGCTTTACAGGCGATTAAACCAGGGGTAGATGTAGGATATTCAAATGTTTTTTTACGCATACCTTCGACGTTAACACGCTTTTGATCATCGGCAAGTGCACATTGCTCCCAATGCCCTAGAATAATTTGCTTCGCCTGTTTCATTGAACCAAATTTTCCAATCATCTCGTTCTTATCTGCCGATAAGGCAAAAGCATGATGATGTAGGTCTAAGTTCAATTATTTAGCAATTTTGCGTAATCGTGGCGACAACACATAACACCATCCGCATATAACATCGTCGAAAAAATCGACTCTAAGTTTCTGTTTCATGGGAAGTCTCTAAAAATTTTGTTTAAATATTAAGAATATGCTCGGATTTACCAAGATATTTCTGGTCCTGCTGGGACAATGCCATTTGGATTGATGTGCTTATGAGAAAAGTAGTAATGCAGCTTGATGTAATCTAAATCAATGGTTTCTCTGATTTTGGGAATCGCAACCAAATCCAACATATATCTATACAAATTCTCAAAAGATTTTAATTGTTTTTTATTTGCTTTGAAATGTACTTCATAGACCGCTTCAAAGCGGACCAAACTAGGTAGTAAAAATAAATCTGATAAAGTCATCTCACCACCATGCAAATAGCGTGATTTTCCTAACCTTACATTTAATTGTTCTAAGGCGTCGAATAACACCTCAGTGGCGATATCATATGAAGTTTGGTCTGTTGCAAACCCGACCTGATAAACTTTACGATTCACATTCACGTGCAACCAATTATTCAAAGATGCTATATCTTCTTTTAGATTCTCAGGGACAAGTTCAATTGGATTTTTAGCCAATGGTAACCATTTTGTTGCTAAATCCATTGCCATTGAGGAGGAGTCGTCGCCTACAATAGCTTTTTGTTGTTTATCCCAAAGAACGGGCACAGTGACTCTTCCTGAATAATTTGGATTAGCTTGTTGGTATAGTTCAACCAAGTTTTGAGCACCGTTGATGGCATCTGGATTTTCATTATCGAATAGCCAACCATCACTATAACGCTTTGCAGCAACTGACGAGGTGGTAATTACATGGTCTAATTCAAGCAAATTAATCACCAAATAGGGGCGATGTGCAAACGGACATGCGTAAGACATGTATAAATGATACCTGCCAGCTGCTGCAATTTCTGGAAGATGAAAGCTATCTTCTTTTGATAACTCGGATACATCCTTGTTTGGGTACCATTTCCCTTTATCTAATACGGCCATATTGTGCTCCCGTGATATATAAATGTTTGACTAATCGTTTTTAAGTTAAAAATATCCATACTAGGTAACATATTCATTGTTTTAGTATAGTAATTTTTTTTACTTATGTTGATGCATGAATTAGCGCATTGAACGCAACATCCAAGCTGTTTCTCATGGACTCGCATACGATCGGATACTAAAGAAGCTGAAGATTCATCGTCACCATTTTGTGCCAAAGATAGAGCTTCTCGACATGTTTTTACGACTAACTCATGATTACGCGTCAATAATGACACCATTTCATTTGCTGTAGGTACGCCATCTACCTCTTCAATTGAACTGAGCGCTGTGAAAGCTTTATACGTTGCGGGGGCCGCTTCGCCTAAGGTTCTTATCCGTTCAGCAAGAGCATCCACCGCAATCTCATCATATTGTGCCTCGAACATCAGATGAAGCTCACGAAGTTGAGGGCCAGTTACATTCCAGTGAAAATTATGCGTTTGTAGATAAAGCGTGTAAGAATCTGCGAGTAAACGCTTTAATGCTTTACTCTATCTTGCTGGCTTATACCAATATCAATAGCCATTTTCGTTATCCCCTATAAAGCTGCTTCAAAAGAGCTGACCGTAGCGGCTAATTCTTTATCTGTTTCTGAGTTTAACTTTCCATCAATGAATTTTTTATGGTAACTACCTAGACTATATGTACCTTTAACATCGCCACCCCACCAAGGCATCAATTCCGACATGGTTTTAATGTTTGTGGCACCACCAGTCTCACCAGGTGACGTACTCAACAGTAAAACTGGCTTTTTAGTTTCGCCAAAGAAAGGTAGACCTGGCCCAGTTGCACGACTTAACCAATCAATAACATTTTTCAAGAATGCAGGCATTGAACCGTTATGCTCAGGAGAAGCAATGATTAAGGCATCATGTTCAATCATTATTTGTCTCAATCTTTTAACTTCTTCAGGTATCCCTTGGCTTTCAATGTCTATACTGTAAATAGGTAAAGGGAAGTCATTTAAGTCAATGACAGTGACTTCATTCTTTATCACTTTACTTGCTGCAATATTAATCAGGTTTTGATGAATTGATTGACTATGGTTACTGCCAGAGAATGCTAGTATCTTTTTCATTAATTTTTTCCTTAATACTTTTAAGCGTCTTATCGTATAGCGGCTAGTGCCGCTGATGACTGAATGTAAATATAACTCTCAGAGTATTGTGGATAAACATCGATCTAGTGATATTATAGTTCACTGTCAGTAAACTATAAGATGGCTGTAAATTATGGATAAATTAAGGGCTATAACCGTATTTAGACGTGTCATTGAGTTAGGTAGCTTTAAAGCGGCGGCTGAAGATATGGCATTGTCCAAAGCAGCCATTAGCAAGAATATCAATGAACTTGAAGATTACCTTAAAACGCCGCTAATTAATCGTACTACCAGGAAGATGCATATAACAGAAAACGGGCAAGTTTATTATAATCATGTACGTTCAATTTTGGACGATTTATCACAGGCTGATTTATCTATCATAGAATCTTCACACCGTCTTAGAGGGACAATTAAAATTAGCATGCCGATGTCTCTGGGCGTCTTGCAAATAAACCCTGCGGTGTGTGAATTTATGCGTCTAAATCCAGAAATATCTGTTGAGATATCAATGGTTGATCAATATGTTGATTTGGTTCAAAACGGTTTAGATGTTGCCATTCGTGGCGGCGGGGAGTTAAAGAACTCAAGCCTTAAGTTTCGAAAGCTATTAGAACTTAAACGTGTACTATGTGCATCACCTGAATATCTTGAACGTGCTGATAAATTAGTTAGCCCTGACGATCTTTACTCTCATAATTGTCTTGTTTATAGTTTATCTTCATCTCCTAGACATTGGGTCTTTCGCAATGCCGGTACGGTTAAAGCGATTGATTTAGCGCCTGGAACTTATGTTGTTAATAATGGTTTAGCATTAAAACAAGCGACCCAAGCAGGATTAGGCATCATATTGATACCGGAGCTATTTGTTAAAAAAGAGATAGAATCTGGAGAGCTAATCAGTTTGCTACCAAAATGGAAAGCAGAGAGTCATTCACTTTATGCTGTATACCCTTATCATAAAGAGCAATCTCAAAAAGTGCGTGCGTTTATTGATTTTCTTGTTGATTATTTTAATCGATAGCCGCGCTCTGCGGTTCCACTCATCACCACCATTTAAAGAAAACGCTAACAGTGCTTCAAGATCACCACCAAAGATAACCCAGCAAGTTCCAGAAGAACCTATTAGGTATACTAGTAGCATTTTTTTAGTAATCTTTTCTTTGAAAGTGAAGATGCTAAAGATGGCTGTTAGAAATGGCACTAAGGTGTATAACGTGCCAGTATTTAGTGATGTTGTAGTCGTTAAGGCTTCAAACATACAAATAAAAAACATAGCAAAAAACAGACTCATTACTAAGCTTCGTGGCAGTGCTTTAGCAATGCCTTTTCTATATTGTGGTTTATGCAGCACAAAAGGTAATAATGCTAAAGAAGCTGTCAAGAATCTGAGTAACGTTAACGAGAAAGGGTTAATAACACCAGATAACCTTGCTGATGAGATGAATGAACCAGCTACCAGTAAAGTTACTAATATTGCTAGCAAATGATATTTTATATGATTCATATAGGACCTCGTTATTAATGTGGGTACTCCACGATAAGAACAATTTAATCTTTAAATCCGCTAAAGAGGCGGTTCATTTAATTAGTGATTAGGATAGGTCTGTTTAATGGGGGAATAAACATCATCTTAGTGAATTAATAGTTTACCTTGAGTGAACTTTCTAATTTTTTAAACTGGAAGGTCATAAATTATTTTGAAAGATATTACCAATCAATGATTATTTTATCCTCAGTCTACTATTTCAATATTAGTTTCATTTTGTTTTACATATCACGGATTGTTTACCATAGGTAAACAGTTAGTTCACTAAATATGTGTTTTTCTACGATGCTGGATACCATAGAATTAATTCCGTAATTAACTTTCATTACTTGACAATCACATATAGGAGATACATGTTATGAAAAATTTAGCTAGTTTGGCACTTACCGCCGTGCTCATCATTCTACCTACAGCAGACAGTTTTGCGAATACGCCTTCAACTAAAGGACAACTTACGTTGTCATATAGTGACGGAAGACCTGATTCTAATGGGTTAAAAGATGTTAATGCTGCTTTGATGACCGCTGGAGTTAGAGTTAGTACTTTGCCTTTACCAGAAGCAGCTACGCCTATTCTTGAAGTTTCAAAAACAAGAGCCATCACAAAAGAAGAAACGACTAAACTAATTTCTATTTTTTCTTTACACCGAGGCCAATTGCTAGAGCAAATAGCCAAAGCTGGCCGTAAACCAGAAGCTCATCGAGGTGGATTTTTAGCGACTTCGGAAGAAGGTGTTGCTCCATATCCAAAGGTTTACGATATGCAAGCGATGACGCCTGAAGTAGTGACCTACCTTCAAGGGAAATTCGGTAAACTTCACGTCAATAGTGCTGTCAATGGCATGGGTATTGATGAAGTAATGACAATTGTTTCTGGAGGTCATTGGACTTGGTTTTTCTTATTGCCAGATAATGTTATTGGGAAATTAACATTAGGCCATGTAGATATTGACGGTCAGGCGTGGCGTATTAGTTACCCTGGGTTAGTGCCTCATGGGGGGTTCTTAGATTCAGCGTATGGTTTGGTTGTTGCTTATGCACACGGTCCAAAGAACTTCGTGATGCGTTATGAAGACCCAAGTGTTAAAGGGGCTGAGTTGCTTGGAACAAACTCTTGGATAGATTTTACTGGCGAAAGTCCAAAATTATTGGATTAAAATAGCTTAATAATTTGCTCATATCGTCAGTTTTTTAAGAGCTTAACTTAGCATGTTGAGCCGTTATCAATTATCCAGCCGTTTATTGGCCTCTGTTAGCAATAATTGATAGAGAGCTGTGGTTGCTGGTCCTGTGCGTCCCACCTTTGGCAGGGCTAGGTGCATCGGGACTTGATAGGGTAATCCTCCTTGTAATGACAATTGGACAATATCCGATGAGTCAAGCTCGGCGAGCATATGATCAGGCATCCTGCAAAAAACCAAACCCTGGTGTACGGCTTTCCAGGCGTGATCAAATTTATCTACGGTAATGCGTTGTTGAGACTTAAGCCATCCTACATTCTGTTTGTCCACCACAGCATTATCTCCTAAATCACGGACCACAATTTGAGTGACTGTTAATAGATCCTCAATACCAATTTTGCTTTTTTGAGCTAATGGATGATTTCTTGATACCACTGGGATCATCGTAACAATACCGAATGCTTCAGCTAAGTGATTAGCAATTGGAAAATTGATGATCGCGATATCTGATTGCTGCTCGGTCACTGCCGTTAATGTACTTGATAATGATGTTTCTCGAATTTGTACTGACGTCCCTTTGTTTTGGTCAATAAACTCTGATAGCGGATCATAAAGCCAGTCGCGATCGCACAGATGATCGATGGTGATGGTGATCTCTGACTCGATGCCTTGAGACAGATGGGAGCCTATCACTTCAAGTTCCAACGCTTGGTCTAACATTGGAGCGGCCCGACGCAGCAAGGACTTACCATCATCAGTTAAAACGGCTCGCCGAGCTTTAATCTGAATCAGTGAAACGCCTAATTGTTGTTCTAGGGTTGTTCTTGGTCTCACATCAGTTTTTTCCACAGTTATGCGCGATATTTTGAACTTTATCTTACAATTTTTCGAGGTATTATTGTTGCATATCTCGAAACGAGATGACCGTTAGATTGAGTAAATGTTATGTAGCGGGGCATTTACAGCAAGTTGAATTTCAATTATTGCAAGAGGAACACCCGATGAACAAATTATTACAGGTAGATTTCGGATTTCAAGGTCCATTCGGACAGGAGCTAAGCAATGCGCTGACTGGTCTGGCGGAGTCCATCAATAATGAGCCTGGGTTAATCTGGAAAATTTGGACCGAAAACCAAGAATAAAAAACCGCTGGTGGAATTTATCTGTTTGAGGATGAGGTAACAGCGTTAGCCGATCTTGAAATGCACACTGCTCGATTAAAAGAAATGGGGATAACGGAAGTTCGTGGCAAACTTTTTGATCTTAACCAAGCACTGTCGCTAATCAATAAAGGGCCAATTGCATAGATTGTTAATTTAAAGAGATCTTAAATTTTATCAATATTTTTATTAGAGGTAACCATGAACACAAAACATTTTAACCATTCTCAGTATGGTTTATGCGTCTTTCGCAATCGTTTTATTTGTTATGCCAGCTTTATTATGGCCGATGTCCGGAGTAGAAATTAACGACAAATACGCTTGTTTTCTCTCACAACATAACCGTATTTTTCTCGGTGGTATTGCATATCTATTTCGAGACATAGAGCCTAATAGTTTAATGGCTCGAAAGTTGTTAATGGCACTTGGATTAACTAACATGCTTGGATTGTTCATTACGTTTTATGCTTGTTTTAACGACATATTTGTTGGTTTTGGTTGGTCTGACCCGATATTTTTGCGGTGCTTGCAATGCTTAACTTTTGGCAGTTTAAGAAAAATAGTTAATGGCAGGTATCATTTTAAGATGTTGAATATACGCCAATAACCACGTATTGGTTTTATTGAAGAAGAGGCGAGTAAATATTTTCACTTCCTAAAAAGTAAGCTGGGGGCGTGGACAGATGTTTGGTTCTAATACCTCAGGTGCTGCCAAGTCATATTCTAAACAAAAAAAAGAGCAACACCTGTTGCTCTTTTTTATCGTGTTGAGGTTACTTGATCACTGCACTGATTGATTTGGCTAGATAATCAACGTTGTCTTTGCTGATCCCTGCAATACTAATACGTGAAGAACCGACCATGTAAATGCTGTAATCACTCATTAGCTGCTCGACTTGTTGTGGGGTTATGCCTAAAAATGAAAACATTCCTGATTGACGAGTAATAAAGCTAAAGTCACGCTCAACGCCATTGGCAATAAGTTTTTCAACCAACATTTGGCGGTTATGGGTGATGCGCTGGCGCATTACCGCTAACTCACTGTGCCATTGCGCGGTTAACTCACTTGAGCTAAGAATGGTATTAACTAATGCTGCGCCGTGCGCTGGTGGCATTGAGTAAATGCTGCGAACGACACTAAGCACGACTGATAACGCGATATCAGCACTGGTGCTGTCTTTAGCAACAACGGTGAATCCGCCAATACGCTCACGGTATAAGCCGAAGTTTTTTGAACATGAACTACACACTAATAATTCAGGTAATTCATTGGCCATTAAACGTGGGCCGTAGGCGTCTTGATCTAAACCTTGACCAAACCCTTGATAAGCCATGTCGATAAGCGGGGTAAAGCCTCTTTCTTTGGCGAGTGCGGTGACTTGTTGCCACTGCTCAACGGTTAAATCCATGCCACTAGGGTTATGACAACAGGCGTGCAGTAATACCACATCACCTGGATTAACCTGTGCCAGCGTTGCCATCATGGCAGGGAAATCTAAGGTCTTAGTTTCATAATCATAATATGGGTATGACTCAACTTTTAAGCCTGCCGCGCTAAACAAACCTTGATGGTTGGCCCAAGTCGGATTGCTAACCCAAATGGTTGTATTACCTTTACACGCTCGAATAAACTCAGCAGCGACTCTTAAAGCACCTGTACCACCGGGAGTAGAAACGGTGCGGCTGCGATTTTGATCGATAATTTGATGTTGACCAAAGATCAGTTTGGTCATTTGCTCATTAAAGCCAGGATCACCCGTTGGTCCAATATAGACTTTTGATGTTTCTGTTTCGGTGCGAAATTTTTCAGCAGTTTTAACACAGTCTAAAATCGGGGTATGACCAGTGTCGTCTTTGTAAACGCCAACTCCTAAGTCGATTTTATTTGGATTATTGTCCTGATTACAGGCGGCGATTAAACCAAGAATGGGATCGGCAGGCAGTGCTTTAAGATGTTCAAACATATTCAGTTGTTACCTTTTGGCAAAATGGCGTTATAAATACTTTAGGTCAATAATCTACCGTAGTTAGGTCAAGATGCCTAGTCAATAGTAATAAAAAACCCAGCGCATTGGCTGGGTTTATTTGAATTTGGTTTAGCTGAAATTAAATATCAATCACATCAAAATCAACGAACGTATCAACATCTAGATCGTAGTCAATACTGTCAACTTCAAAACCGAATAGTTGTAAGAATTCTTTTTTGTAACCCGTATAGTCCGTTAGTTCAAATAAATTCTCAGTGGTGATTTTTTGCCAAATCTGCTGACATTCTTGTTGGACATCATCACGTAGTTCCCAGTCATCTAAGCGGAATCGGTTTTTGTCATCCATCGCAATGTTAGTGTCTTTGGTAAACAACTTAGTACTAAACAAGCGGAAGACTTGATCCATACAGCCTTCATGAATGCCTTTGTCTTTCATTACTTTGAAAGCCATTGAAATATACAGTGGCATCACTGGAATCGCGGAACTCGCTTGGGTAACAACACTCTTAAGCACTGCAACATTGGCTTGGCCACCCGTTGTAGCAAGGGTGTCGTTAATGGTGTGAGCAGCACGGTCTAAATCTTCTTTAGCCTTACCTAGTGCGCCTTCCCAATATATTGGCCAGGTCAGTTCAGTACCGATATAGCTATAAGCCACTGACTTACAACCGTCGGCCAGTACACCCGCTTGACCTAGCGCGCTCATCCATAATTCCCAATCTTGTCCGCCCATTACCGTGGTAGTATCGGCAATTTCTTGTTCGGTAGCTGGTTCAACTGAAGTCTCGATAATCAGGTCTTTATTAGTATCGATAGCTGTTGAGGTGTATGTTTCACCAATTGGCTTTAGACACGAGCGAATAACTTCGCCGCTGTCAGGTAATTTACGCACTGGCGAGGCTAGCGAGTAGATAACTAAATCAATCTGTCCAAGGTCTTGCTTGATTGTTTCAATCACTTTGTCTTTGGCTGCGTGTGAAAAAGCATCACCATTAAAACTTTTGGCATAAAGACCAGCTTCATGGGCTGCCTTATCGAATGCCGCAGCGTTGTAATAGCCGGCAGTACCCGTTTTGCGCTCTGTTGGAGCTTTTTCAAAGAAAACACCAATGGTCGCAGCACCTGAACCAAAGGCCGCACTAATGCGAGATGGCATGCCATAACCACTTGATGAACCGATAATTAATACATTTTTTGGACCGTCGGTCAGTTTAGGCTGAGCTTTAACAAAAGCGATTTGCTTAGCAATATTTTCGCTACAACCGGTAGGATGAGTAGTTGTACAAATGAAACCACGAATTTTAGGTTTAATAATCATGAAATTAACTCTTTTTTGGCGTTTTAACGTAATTGTTAATCACTATACAGCAAATTTTTACTCGCCTGATCTGATTAGTTGGAAAAGGTCGTATTGTGATTTGACAATTACGGGAATGCTGGGGGAGTTTGTTGAAAATGTTATTGCTAATCATCACGCTAGTATCGGTCACAATGAGGTTGCCTTTTGATTAACTTAATAGAATTTTGTAGAATCAGGGTAAATAATTTAAGGGTGAATTTTATGAAGTTAATATTAACGGCGATATTGCTAATGGCTACTTTTTTTTCAAGTGTCGTCGGCGCAAACGAGGCCCAAGGCTTTAATGTTGGAACTCACTATCAAGTGATACGAGATAAAGGCTCGTTAACCCCACAGTTAACGGAGCACTTTTCACTGTATTGTGTCCATTGTTTTTACAGTGAGGGCTTATTTAAGCAACTTAAATCAAGTATCAATAGTGATGCTATTTTTAAACGCTCCCATGTTCTTTTTTTGCCCCAGAGCAAGCCCAAATGGGCTAACAACATGAGTTTTGCTTTTGCGACGGCGCGAGTTCTTAATGTTGAAGACCAGTTTGTCGCGGCTATTTTTGATTTTCATTTTAACAATAAGATGATGTTAGGGGAGATTGAAGATATTCGTGATGTTTTTAGCATGCTGGGTATTGCCAAAAAGACCTTTGATCAGACTATCTCGAGCCCTCAAGTACAAGCACTCGTTAAGCTAATGGCTGAAAGTGCCAGAGATGATCAGGTGCGTTTCACCCCAGATCTCATTGTTAATAATAAGTATCGGGTATTATTATCGAGTGTTAGGAAAAATGCGGATCCCGAGCAAGAATTGGCACGCTTAGTAAAATTTCTATTAACCAACCCATAAGACGCGAAGAATGACCTCAATAGAACCGCAACGATTTATTGCTTTTTCATTAGCTGATATTAAAACAATCTGTCAGCAGCTCGATGCGATGGATAACCCTGAATTTGATCAGATGTCTGAGTTGATTGAGCATTTAATTCATCTGCAATTTTTTGAACATTTAAAGGTATTAAAACAAAGTTATAGTGGCTCTAACCCAGACTTAGACACGATAGCGTTAACCAACGAGCAACAACCTAGTCAAGAAGTTGTTCATGAGGTTTTTTTAAATAAACTTAAATTAATCTTAAATGCTGCTAATTATGAAGAAATTTCACCAGCAGAATTAACCGCAGCGATGGCGTCGCAGTCGATGTTTAAAATCAAGTTAGCCATCGATTTTGATGAATTTGAGCAAGTGCTAGTATTTAGCCGCGGCAAATCGATAAAAAATGACACCATCAAAGGGGCGGTTAAGTATTTAGATAAAAATATCACCTATATCAATCTTGAGCGCGTGCTGGTTTTTGTCCGTTTTAAAGATCGACAGTGGTTCAAGTCTCATAAACGTCCAGTCCCGACCAATGTTGAACCTGGTAGTGTGATCCTTAAACTGTTTAAAAATGTCCCTCAGGCTGATTTGGAAATATTATTTCCAAATACCAAAGTGAAAATGCGGACCCTAGACAAACTGTTTATCGGTGTGCCTGCAGTGGCTAGCGGTATAGCAGTGT
>JABSRS010000014.1:0-2091 GCA_013214885.1 Gammaproteobacteria bacterium | reverse complement strand
AGTTAGGTGCAACAATGTTGTTAGTTGGCTCGCTGATGTCATTCTGGTTTGGTTTTTCCAATAAAGAAGTGATTTTAGATCAAAAGAATTTTGTTATTTTAGGGGCAGGGCTCGCGACTATATCTGGTTATCTTTGGAAACAATTTAGTGTGTTTAAAACCCGCCAAATAAAGTTCATGAAAACTCTGTCTGATAGTTTATATTTTAAAAATTTGGATAATAATGCTGGGGTATTCCATCATTTAATTGATAGTGCTTTTGAGTCAGAATGCAAAGAGGTGCTATTGGTTTGGGTGTTTTTACATCAACAAAAACGTGCCACCGCGCAATCTATTGATCAAAAGATCGAGTTATATTTCACTGAGCAACATCAATTGACCATGGATTTTGAAATTGATGATGCCCTTGAAAAGTTGGTCGCTATGGGATTAGCCACCATCGACGGCAATGATTTTGTTATCACTGATAATGCGCAATCTTATCGCCAGCTGCAACAACGTTGGAACATCTAGGGTCAACAGACCCTAGTACTTAACCCCATGTTTTTTTGTTCAGTTAACTTACGTTCAATGATCCAAGTTTGTAAGTCGGGAATGCTTTTGGGTTTGGAAAAATAATATCCTTGCAAATAATCACAGTTATTATTGACTAAGAACACCCGCTGATCTTCAGTTTCAACGCCTTCGGCGGTGGCTGATAAATTAAGGCTGTGTGCCAGGTTGATGGTTGCGGTAACGATGGACTCATTATCTCTATCGGCGCCAATACCATTAACAAAGAACTGATCAATTTTTAGATTGTTGACGGGCAGTTTTGATAAATAAGTCAGTGAGCTATACCCAGTGCCAAAATCATCAATAGCAATTTTAACCCCCAGTTGTTGCAATTGGTTTAACACATCGATGGCGGTATCAATATCATTCATCATTGAATACTCTGTTACCTCGAGCTCAAGGCAAGTTGCCGCTAAGCCTGTTTTATGAAGTACGTCTTTGACTGTACTGACTAATCGGCCATTACTTAACTGTCTGACTGAAATATTAACTGCAACGGTAAAGTTATCTGCTATTAGCCCTTGCTCTATCCATTGTTGGGTTTGGGCGCAGGCCATCTCTAACATTTGCTCACCGAGTTCGATCACTAAACTCGTCTCTTCAAGCAGCTCAATGAAATCTCCAGGGTATACTAATCCCCTTGATGGATGCTGCCATCGTACCAAAGCTTCATAGCCAATTAGTGAGTCTTGTATGTCAATTTTTGGTTGGAAATGACAAACAAACTCTCGATTATTCAATGCATTAACAAGCTCTTTTTCCAACTTGTCTTTAGCAAGAACCCGCTCTTGCATTTCGGATGAGAAAAATTGGAAGTTATTGCGACCACTGCCTTTGGCATGATACATCGCGGTGTCTGCTGCTTTGATTAGATCCTGTATATCGTCGCCACCTTCAGGGTAAGTGGCAATGCCGATGCTTGCCCCTACTTTGATGATATGACCACTGAGATCGTGTTCTAATTTGAACGATTCTAAAATTTTCTTGGCAACGCGTCCAGCATCGTCAGATTGACGGATCACTGGCAGAACAATCCCAAACTCATCGCCGCCCAGTCGCGCCACTAAATCACCCTGGCGTAAGCAATCTTGTAATCGAGCCGCGACCGATTGCAGTAGTTTATCGCCCACATCATGGCCTAAGGTATCGTTGACGCGTTTAAAATTATCCATATCGAGTAGAAGCAGGGCAAGGCTGCCATTATCTCTAACACGCTCTTGCAAAGAACAACGCAAAAACTCATGAAATAGTGATCTATTAGGAAGTCGGGTTAATGAATCCTCTTGGGCCAGGCGCACTAATTCATTTTCAGTCCACTTGCGCTCTGTGATGTCTTGAAATGAAAATACCCCGCCTGGGTTTTTTTCATCTTTAAAGCTAGCGGTTGAAAATTCGATGGGAAAGACCGAGTCGTCTTTGCGTCGTAATAAATGAGAGGAGCTTCGGTATTGAACTTTGTTGGTTAACGCTTGATAAATACAGAAGTCTTGCCACTTAATATTACGGTTTGGTGCGTCAAAGAAGAAGTAATAGAATA
>JABSRS010000138.1:3645-7886 GCA_013214885.1 Gammaproteobacteria bacterium | reverse complement strand
AACAAACAGCTTTTACGTTAGTAGCGGTTATCAATATCAGGATTTTTTATTCCATCTTACCTACGCCAGTCGCAATGACCGATTAGACATCATGCACAATATGGTTGCGTCAACAGCCGAGTTTGCATTGCTCCATAGTGTTTATCAAGACCTAACCGAATCTAGAATAATAGGCGACCAACGTAGTTTTACCGTCGGCATTCGCTGGGATTATACTCAAAATATTGCACTGAAGTCAGATTTAACCAAAACCTATTATGGTGATGAAGTTTCACATTCCCACACTGAAAATCTGTCATTTCTAATTGGCGTTGAGTGGATATTTTAATGAAGATTCTAATTAAAGTTGTTTTGACATTAGGGTTAACTGTCATTGTTAGGAATGCGATAGCGGTTGATTTGGCAAGCAATGAGATACATGTTGTTACCTCCGCTAGCTCGGTAGACTTAACCCTGAAACAGATTAAAAAAATCTACTTAGGAATGAATGTATCTCGCTCAGGGGCCAGTTCGCAATTATCGGTAACCTTGCCCAGTCATCATCAAATAAGGCATTTATTCAATGTTAAGATTATTGGGCTATCAGAGGCCAGAATAAATACGTTTTGGGCACAAATGCGCTTTTCAGGTCGCGGAAAACCTGCGATAGAACTTCAAGATCAGCAAGCTATCATCGAATACTTAATCAGCAACCCTGGTAGCATTGGTTACCTTTCGGCCATAACTCCCATTCCGACAAGATTAAAAATAATTTATGCCAGTAATGATCATTAACTGTGTTGGCTAAATCCAAATTGTTGGTTGATCCGTTCAATGGTGGTATTTATTTGGTTGAATGGTACTGGTTTTTCAAAATAATACCCTTGAATCAAATCACAGTCACTGTCCGCTAAATAATCAAATTGCTGCTTTGTTTCAACCCCCTCAGCACAAATTTTTAAATTTAAGTTTTTAGCTAAACTAATAATAGCGTCGACAATCAAACGCTCTCGTTTTGAGTCAAACATCTTACGGATAAATTGCTGGTCAATCTTCAGAGTATGAGCATTTATTTGGGTTAAATAACTTAATGAAGAGTAACCAGTCCCAAAATCATCAAGGGCTATTTGACAACCCAATGCGATGATTTTTTCAAAAAATAGATTCGCCCGTTCAAAGTTTTCAATGTATGAAGACTCGGTCACTTCAAACTCGATGCTAGATGGCGCAATTTTGTGGACTGCTAGTAGTGCAGTAATGTAATCAACAAAACCATCTTTAGCAATGTCATGAGCTGAAATGTTAAACGATATTCCAAGCTTGATATCTTGGTTTAACATCAGTTTTTCAGCTTCGGCAAAGCCCCTAACCAACACCCAACGCGTGATCTCATGCACTTTGCCGCAATGCTCGGCAATGGGAATAAATTCACCTGGGGAAATAAAACCATCAAACTTACTATTCCAACGAATTAATGCTTCTAATGAGGTCACGCCACGCGTTGGACACACTTTTGGTTGGTAATAAAGCTCAAACTCATTATGGTTAAGCGCATTATTAAGTTGATTTACAATCATTAACCGGCGATGCTGATTACTTTGCATCTCGTCTTCGTAAATGGCATACCGTCCCCGCCCCGACTGCTTAGCACGATACATCGCCAAATCGGCATTACTTATAATCGATTGCAAATCAATTTTATTGCCATCACTAAATGCAATGCCAATACTGAGACCAGAACTTACTTGCCACTTATCGATATTAAAAATAGTATTAAACTGCTCTAATATACGATCAGCAATCACCACCGCTTCAATTTCCTCTTTAAGTCCAGTGGCTACAATAACGAATTCATCGCCGCCTAAGCGGGCAAGGATGTCACAATCACGTAGTTGTTCACGGATCCGTTCACTAACCCCTTTTAGTAATAAATCGCCAGCATGATGCCCTAAGGTATCATTAACCGTTTTAAAATCATCAAGGTCGATAAACATTACCGCGAGCTCAGTGTGGTGACGACCGATTCGAGATAGCTCTTGTTTGAGCAACTCTTGAAATAATTTACGATTAGGTAATTTGGTTAATTGATCATAGTTAGCCAAATATTCCAAATTTTTCTGTTGTTGTTCCAATGCCTTGGTATGTGCTTGGTTTTCTAGATGTTGTTGGTCAATCGTGCGTAACATTTGATTGAGATTAGATCCTAGCTGAGAAATCTCATCATCGCCATGAGTTTCCACACGCAGACTATAATCAGATGTATCTTGAACCTTATTAACTAAGGTATTTAGCTCGATTAATGGTCTGATTAAGCCTGTTTGTAGCCAATGAGCTAAGATAAAGGTAATAACCAGCACGGCTAAAATCATTGGCAATAATTGGGCATAAAAAATATTTTCGCTATCTTGTAACTGCTTGCTAAAATCTAGGACCACCACTAAATAGCCCAACTTCAAATTTTCATCGCCGATTTGGGTTACCAAACGAAGCTGATTATTATCCTCGAATAAACCTAAGTGAAATTTTTGATCTGGGGCCATTTGTTGGACTGGCTGGGGCTGGGATGAAAAATAGTTCGGGTTGAGATACTGTGCGACAAGTTTAGCGTGACGATCGTAAACGTGAGTCGATTTGATATTTTGATATACTTCAAATTTTAATAAATAAGTGGTAACAGCTAGCTCATCTGTCGTGCCAAATGCCAAGTGTTTGACTAACTCTTCTGCGGTATTGTGGCTCAAGGCACTTAAATCAGCCCTCGCATTATATTTAAACAGTCGTCCTTGTTCTGTAATCGTCAGGGCAACTATTGCGATAGCACAAAAGTTTATGACCCCGAATGTCATGGCAAATAACTTTGATTTAAAACTAGCTCGTACCATAAACAAAAATATCCTACTAAATAAACGTTGTGGGACTATTAGCGTAATTATAGCAGGGATTTATAGAGTCACTTTTTATTGCTATTTAAGTGTTATTTTTATCAAGCAATAGAAATTTAGGAAAAAAAACCACCGCGCTGGCGGTGGTTTTTGAGCTAACTTTATTTAACTTATGGTTTAGCAATAATGTCAGAGTCTTTAACTGGGATGTATGTCCCAGAGCTAGCCATAAAGGTTGCCAATTGCTTTTGCATCTCTTGAGTAACCTCAATCTCCACGGCTGTTGGAGTTGCGTCATCAGTCATATTAGGACGGAGCAGCGAACTGTGGTGACCGCGGGTGAATTTAACTACCGCTTTCAGAACACCAGATTCGTTGACCATAGCACCTTCAGTAATTTGAGTCAGTCCCATTAAGATATTTAACGGATCGGTACCAGCAAGTGGTAAAGCCGTCGCATTAGGAATAACTAAATCACCTGGTGCAACACCCTCTTCACCCACTACTTACATGACATGGATTGCATTGGTGTTTTGTCCCATTGGACTCGCTTAGTTAATCGCATCGCCTGATTCTTGAACTGTTTGCGCAGCAAAGTTAAACTGCTGTGAAAACGGTCCATATACTGCATCAACGGTCGCATCATATTGAGCGGTATTGTTGCTCTGCATTTCAGTTAATTGTTCAGCACTTAAACCTGTGGCCGCTTGTAATGCGTCTTGGAAAGCTCCAGATGCCGTTACACCAACTTTTACTGTGCCTTGAAATGATACTGACTCAAGCAAGAACCCTGGTACGCCACCACCAGGTGCTAACAACGATGCTACTTTGATTTCGTATGGATTATGTGGTGATAGTTCACCTGTTCCAAAATCAACAATTAAACCTGAGTTTGCTAAAGCTGTAAAAGGAATCCCAGTGATACCACCAAGTGAATGGCCATAAAAACTAATATTCGTTTGACTTAAGTCACTTGATAATCCACCGAGAGCCAAACGTAATGCCAGTAAATCAGCTTCAGATTGACGCAAATTATCACGCGCTGCCAACAGGCTTTCTAGATTTAGATAAGCTGTGACATTGCCTGCTGAGGCATTAATTTTACCGCCAGCAATATCAACGCCACGACTACCGTGATAAGGGTGATCAATTGCAACGACAGCAACGCCGGCTTGCGCCATTGCACCTGCAAATGCAAACACAGTTTCTTTGCTAGTGGTAATACCATGAGCATAAATCATCACTGGCCAACCCATAGCAGGCGTTTCCATTCCTGGAACATTAGGAATAGTAACAATGACATCAATCTCGTTAGTCACACCTTTAGGAACTGGATTAAACTTTGTCAAATGACGTCCCGAATCAAGCGGCATCGGACCA
>JABSRS010000138.1:0-3635 GCA_013214885.1 Gammaproteobacteria bacterium | reverse complement strand
GAGTATCAACTGTAAAAGTCATTCCAACTAAGTCTGACAACTGGGTATATTCAGATAAACCAAAATATGGTGCTTGTGCCGCAAACTGTTCACCAAACGACTCTGCGGTTAATATTCCAGCGGCTAAGGCACCGCCTACTGTTACTGGACTGTCACCTTGCGCTTTAAAGCCACGGAATAAGCCTGCACAATTAGTTGCTGTAGGTTTTGGCACTTCGACTGATGGTGTACATG
Organism: Gammaproteobacteria bacterium; assembly: GCA_013214885.1. Classification (GTDB taxonomy): domain Bacteria; phylum Pseudomonadota; class Gammaproteobacteria; order Enterobacterales; family Psychrobiaceae; genus Psychrobium. The sequence goes on along the minus strand of JABSRS010000138.1, from coordinate 3,401 downwards.
TAGCAGGCGTAACCTCGCCTAAATAGTACGGCGCGGTTAATGTTGCAACGTGCACATCGGCTAAATTCCCTAAAGCAATAACACCAACATTTGTTACACCAGATTGAGCTAAAGCATCACCTGCGCCAAATAAGCGAGGCGATAATGATGAAATAGAAGCTGAACCTGTTTTAACCATTAAACTTTTAACTGTCTCAAGCACATTACTGACAGATTGCGTAGTGAAAGCAGCGGTGTAAATAATTGACTCTTTATCAACACCAACCCCAGCGGCACCAGTTTCATAACTATTAACTAAATACTGTAAGCCTAATTGCGCCTCTAGCGGTAATGGCAATGTCTTAATATCACGGCGCACGGATTCATATGACGTAGAACCTTGAACCTGATTACCATTACTATCCATTAAATCGTTGGTAATAACGATTAAATAAGCTTGTGATGGCTTTAATGGCTTCATTGGTACAACAACAATACCATTACCGTCATCATTGACCTTGGTAATAAAGTCAGCGGTTGGGCCAAACTCTAGTTCAGTTCCGTTCATCTTACAGACACTGATAGAAGGAGCAGGAGTACAATCAGAATCAGGAGATAGAGGACCACCTAAAGTAGTTTCAAAAATACGAATTGCGCCAACAAGTGAGGTTTGATCAAGCGTTACACCCTCTCTAACATCCACAGCAATTGAAAAAGGCACTGAGGTAGACCAACCATCTAATGCCCCTATAGCTGTTTGTGGGTTGGTATAATCGATTGGTGTACCAGCTGCAACATTCTCAAGAGGCATATGTAGTGTGCCATCCTTAGTACCACTAAAAAGTAGATCATTGGGTACTGATACAACTGATTTTGCTGGATCAAAAGAAATCCGTGAATAAGGCTGGTTAATTATTCCGTTATCGATGGCCTCTTGCTTGAGCTCAGCGATGTTATCACCGCCTCCACAACCAGAAAGTCCAAGCGTACTTGCTATAGCAACACTAAGCAGCAACTTTTTCATACATATTCCCCATTTACTTTAGTTATTATTTTTAATTCTTAGTCCAAGCTTGGTACAATAGCCTGAATTTCGAGTATCATTTTTTATGTAAATATCACAGATAGCGATCAACTTAACCTAAAGAAACTCAATAATCTATAACTTTTAGGTTCTAATTTCGTTAATATTTATGCTATTTTCAGTCACATATTTTAAACAACCGATTGAAACAAGAGTTTATTTTAGATAAAAAACTCTAATCTCTCTTTTAATTAGGACATTTAATGTTGGATTTTTCTATTAAAAATAACGCCCTTGCATCTAAGGTCATTTTAGTAACTGGTGCTGGTGATGGTATCGGACGCCAAGCGGCTATATCTTATGCTGCACAAGGCGCGACCGTCATTTTACTTGGCAAAACGGTTAAGAAATTAGAAGCTGTTTACGATGTAATCGTCGAGGCTGGCCACCCTCAACCAGCAATCATTCCAATGGATCTAAAAGGGGCAACAGCCCAGAACTATATTGACATGACCGACAGCATTGAACATCAATGCCAGCGTTTAGATGGTGTGTTACATAATGCGGGAATATTAACGGTACTTTCACCGTTTGAGCAGATTGCACACGACAGTTTTGATGATGTGATGAAGGTTAACGTCACGGCTCCGTTTATGATGACTCAAGCTTTATTACCATTGCTCAAAAAATCTAAAAATAGTTCAATAATTTTCACTACAAGCAGTGTTGGTCGTCAAGGTCGTGCTTATTGGGGTGCTTACAGTATCTCTAAATTTGCTATCGAAGGCATGATGCAAACACTCGCTGACGAGCTAGAAAACACCCCAGTAAGAGTTAACTGTATTAACCCTGGTGCCACGAAAACCCAAATGCGCGCTCGTGCATTCCCTGGTGAAGATGCGACATTGCTAAAGAAACCATCAGATATTATGGCACCCTACCTATACTTAATGGCTGACGAAAGTATTAATATTAATAGCCAATCAATTGATGCCCAGCCTAAATAACCTGAGCTCGGCTTAAATAAGCTAAAATAGCTCCAGAGTCTGTGGCTCAGGAGTATCGTCGTCGCCGTTAGTGCGAGCTTTGTCTCGTGCTTGACGTCGCCGGCGCTGTTGACACAATTTTAACACTTTGCTTTTATCAGACCCTGAAAGTTGATGCCAATAAAATCGTTCATCACGCGATCTCATACAACCAATGCAATAGCCACGATTATTGACCTCACAAACATTAATGCAAGGGTTGTCGACTTCAAAAAGCTGTAGTTGATCACGCATATTCTTGTTCATGTTTTTTTCTAGTCACTCCATTGACTATTCCAGATCTGAAAATACCACGAGTATTCATCTTATTTGATGCTGATATTTTAATCAAATACTAGCCATTAACCACATCTCAGCATATTTCGTTCAAATAAATCACTAACAGCGACAATTAGCTAATTCACAACTAATTATTTATTGTGCTAGGGTCAAGGCAAGTTTTTATTAAAGGTAGTCTATATTGTGGAAAGAGTATTTCGTTTAGTGATGTCGTGCCCCGATAATGTCGGAATTGTCGCCAAAGTAAGTCAGTTTATCGCCCAGCATCAGGGCTCAATTTTAGAAGCTAATCATCATACCGAGAAAGCCGACAATTGGTTTTTCATGCGCAACGAAATAACGGCCAGTTCACTGCCCTTCTCGTTAGCACAATTTACCCAGGAATTTACGCCTTTAGCCAAAGAGTTATCGATGCAATGGCATATTAGCGACAGTGATGTCGCCAACCGGGTGATCTTAATGTGTAGCAAACAATCGCACTGCCTGACTGACATTCTAAACCGTTGGCACAGTGGTGACTTAAAATGTGATATACCCTGCGTGATTTCAAATCATGATGATTTTAGAGAGTTAGTACAATGGTACGGTATTCCATTTTACCATGTGCCGATGACCGAAGATAAACAAGCTCACTTTGATAAAGTCGCTCAAATAATCGATCAGCACAATGCCGATACCATCGTGCTAGCCCGTTATATGCAAATATTACCCGCGAGTGTCTGCGAAAAGTATCACGGCCGAATTATTAATATTCATCATAGCTTCTTGCCTTCGTTCGCGGGAGCTAAACCTTACCATCAGGCACATAAGCGCGGGGTGAAGTTAATCGGTGCAACATGTCATTATGTCACCAAAGATCTTGATGCCGGCCCAATCATCGACCAAGATGTCATTAGAATAAGCCATCGGACTGAGCCTGACGATATGGTAAGATTAGGCAAAGACGTCGAGAAAATGGTATTAGCCAGGGGTCTCCACATGCATATTGAATCGCGGATAATTGTTCATGGTAATAAGACGATTATTCTTGATTAGCGTAAGAGGGAATTATGAATTTTCAAAAGTATCAAGTT